>JAAZAB010000023.1 GCA_012514555.1 Lentisphaerota bacterium | reverse complement strand
CTTGCCCCGGAAAGGCCTGCCGGCGCGGCACAGCAGCAGCGGGAACATGGCGAGCGAAAGGGCGAGCATTGGGACGAAGGCTATCATCAGGTACCGGGTGGTCATGAAATCGAACAGTTTCCCGGCCCACAGCAGGTTGGGCAGGATGGCGAGCGCCACGAGCGCGCGCGCGCCGGGCCGGCCTTCCGGCAGCAGCGTCCACAGTATCCAGCCCGCGAGTCCGGCAATGGCGATGGGCATCGAAACCAGGACTGCCGCCGTCCGATAGTCGGTGAAATACAGGGCGTGCTCCACCAGCGCCCGGCCGGCAACGGCCCCGGGCATGAGCGCGGGCAGCAGAATTGCCGCTGCGCCCACCGCGGCAAGGCCGGCGCGCAGCCACTTGCCAGGGATTCGCGGCCAGGCCGGGAGCGCGGGAATACAGCCCGGCCGCATGTTGCGTGCGGCGCGGCCGGCCGCCAGGAGACTCATGCCGGCAACCAGGATGAGTCCCGCCGCGACAGGGTGGCGCACCGGGAAAAGGACAAGCCTGCCAGCGCGGTAGAAGTCGGTCACATACTCCGTTTGGAGAATGTAGAATATTGCCGCGATGACGGCAACGGCCGGACATATGAGGAAATCCCGGCGGCCGCGAAGGATAAGGACCGCAATGATGGCCGCCGCGGGCAGGGCGGCTGAAAATGCCATGATGTGAAAGAACGGGGACACGGCGATGCAAAGCGCGCCCAGGATGATGTCGTGGGCGCCGCGCCACTGTTTGCTGTTCCACGCGTTGATCAGAAGCGCGGCGCCCGCGAAAATGAAGAATGACGCCAGCAGTTCCGGCCTCGGACAGCGGCCATGCCACAGGGTGAGCGGATTGAAAAGGTAGAACGCGGCGGCCGCAAATGCCGGGATGCGCGTCTGCGGAAAGCAAGCCGACGCAAGGCAGAACAGGGCGAGCGAAACCAGTATGGCGGAGAGCGGCGTCACGTACAGGATTGCCCGGTCGGGAAGGACCCTCGAGAGCGCGCCCATGACCAGGGGGTAGGCCGGCTGAAAGCGCGGGCCCATTCGTGCCAAGTCCAGGTCCTTGACCCAGAGGCAGGCGTCCTTGGTCAGTCCGAACCCGGGGTGCCCGTACAGGAATATGGCGCGATTGGCGGATGGTGTTTCGGCGAGGAGCTTGTCGGTGTAGAAGAAGCCGCCTTCGCGCTGGTAAGTCAGGGCGGAGTTGAGGTACGAGCCCGGGTCTTCGCCCCCGAACACGTCTTCATGCGGGCGCATGTAGAGCATTGCGGCGGCGAAGACCAGCGCCAGCCAGAGCGCGAAAAAGGGAAAAGGCGTCAATGCCCGCCCGCGCTCGACACGGAGCAGCCGCAGCGCCGCAAGGATCATCAGGCTCCACAGCAGTGCTCCGAGTGTGGGAATCAAATCAGTCGCTCCTCAGCCGGGTGGCCCGGCATATCCAAGCAGGGTCTAATAAAAGGCGCCGCTCTCGATTCCGTCCGCAACCTGCTCGAAAAACGCGTCGCGCACATAGAGGTAGCCGGCGTCGTTTGGGTGGTTGGACGTGGGCTGATCCATGAGCTTTCTTTCCCAGTCGGGGATCGAGGTCATGAATTCATAGACCCGCGCGATGGGAGCGCCCTGGGCTGATCCGATGGCGTATATTTCAGGATTGAATTCCCTGATGCGGGCCGCCTGCTCCGAACGGTCATGGTACGAGTTGCTGATGACAGGCGGAATGGTCGCCAGGATGATCGGAAAGCCATGTCGCACGGCGTTGCGGACCATGTAGTTCAGGCGCTCCGCTATTTCATCGAATGGAAAGCCTCTGTAATGATCGTTGGTCCCTTCCATGAGCAGAATGATGTCCAAATCCTCATCGCCGGCGGCGGTCCCGAACCTCGCTTTTCCATCGATCGTGTTCTCGCCCGGGACGCCGGAGTTCACGGTCACATAGTGGCCGCCGTAAAGGGCTTCCAGCTTTTTTTCGAGAAGCATCGGGTAGCCAGTGTTCGGGCCGTCCGTCGAGCTACTTGTGCCGTAGGTGATGCTGTCGCCAAAGGCGAGTATGCGCAGGCCGTCCTTGGCTCCGTTTCCGTAGCATGGGATCGGCGTTGCGCCCTTGCCGCCGGCGTTCACAATCCACATGGCGCCGCTGTCGCTCCTGCGGATATACCAGTTTCCGGTCGGGCGGTCATAGCAGGCCAGGTCCGCCTTGCCGTCGCCGTCGTAGTCGGCCGGGGCGATCGGCGCCTGGGTCCAGCCCCAGGATGCGACTGTCATGGTGGCGGACGAGCTGTTCAGGATGTACCATGCAGCGGCTGTCTTGTCGTACACGGCCAGGTCCGCCTTGCCGTCGCCGTCGTAGTCGGCGGGCGCCGGCCGTGCGCCTTTCCAGCCCCAGTTTTCGACGCGCACCGCGCCGTCCAACGACTGGTACAGATACCAGGTGG
>JAAZAB010000247.1 GCA_012514555.1 Lentisphaerota bacterium | reverse complement strand
GACATGCCCGCCAGCAGGCAGCGCTTCGCCAGCCGCGCGAGCCATTTCAGAGCCCGCGATGTTTTCGCCCGGACCGTATCGCGCATGGCCAGCTTCCGCTTTCAACGAGGCATCAGTAAACCGTGTAGATGAACATCGGGCCGGCGACCTGTCCGGCGACCACGAACAGGGCCATGAGCAGCAGGATCACAACCAGGGGAATGATCCACCACGCCTTGTTCTGCCGCGCAAACGCGAAAAACTCCTTCAGCAAGCGCCAAAGATATTTGACATACCGCATGGCCGCCCTCCTAATCCAAAACGTAATCCTTGCGCCAATCCGAGGTTTCCTTCCATGCCGGCTGCTCCTTCTTGCTCAGCAGGAATGATCCGAGCACAAGCTCATCCATCTCGGTGCGCATGAAGCACCTGTAAGCGTCCTCGGGCGTGCAGACAATCGGCTCGCCGCGCACGTTGAAGGATGTGTTGATGATAGTGGCGCACCCGGTAAGCTCCTTGAAAGCCCGGATGATGTCGTAAAACGCCGGGTTCGCCTCGCGGCTGACCGTCTGAACGCGGGCAGTGTAATCAAGGTGGGTGATTGCCGGGATATCGGAGCGAACCTGGTTGACCCTGTCGCGCACGTTCTGCGTTGCGCTTTCATTCGCCTCCACGCACCGCTCCTTCCGGACCGGCGCCACGAGAAGCATGTATGGCGAGGGCCTGTCGAGCTCGAAATAGTCGCCCGCGCATTCCTCCATGCACGCCGGAGCAAAAGGACGGAACGACTCGCGATACTTGATCTTGAGGTTCATGACGGATTGCATGCGGGCCGAGCGCGCGTCGCCGACGATCGAACGCGCGCCCAGGGCCCGGGGCCCAAACTCCATCCGGCCGACGCAGAGCCCGACAACGCGCTCGTCCGCGATCAGGCGCGCAATCTCCCGCGCCCAGTCCGCGCCCTCCAGCCGCCGTGCGGGATAGCCCCGGCCCTTGAGAAATTCGGCGACGGAATCGTCATCGAAACCGGGGCCCAGCATTGCGGCCTTCATGGCATCGCGGCGCCCGTCCGCCCGCCGTTCCCCATGCTTGACCTGGTGCCACACGACATACGCGGCGCCCAGCGCGCCGCCCGCATCGCCGGCCGCGGGCTGAATCCAGATATCCTTGAACGGCCCTTCCCTGAGCAGGCGCCCGTTCGCCACGCAGTTCAAGGCCACCCCGCCCGCGAGACACAGGTAATCCTCGCCCGTCGCCTCCCTCGCAAACCGGGCCATCCGTAGAATGATCTCCTCGGTCACCGCCTGGATCGACCGCGCAATATCCATCTCGCGACGCGTGATATCCGACTCGGGCCTGCGCGGCGGCCCGTCGAACAGCGCGTCAAACCGCGCGTTGGTCATGGTGGCGCCGTCAAGGTACCCGAAATAATCCATGTTCATCCGAAACGAGCCGTCAGCCTTGAGATCGATGAGCTCATCGTAGATGCGGTCCGCGTACTTCGGCTCGCCGTAAGGCGCGAGCCCCATGAGCTTGTATTCCCCCGAATTCACCTTGAACCCGGTGAAATAGGTGAAAGCCGTGTAAAGCAGCCCCAGCGAATGCGGGAAACGCTGCTCCCGGATAAGCTCAAGCCCGTTGTCGCGCCCAACCCCGATGGTGCTCGTGGCCCACTCCCCCACGCCGTCCACCGTCAGGATGGCCGCCCTTGGAAAAGGCGACGGGAAAAACGCGCTGGCGGCGTGCGACTCGTGGTGCTCCGGGAAATACAGCTCTTTCGGCATCCTGATCCCGCAGGCCTCAAGCGAAGACTCGATGTCAACGGGAATCCACAGCTTCTGCCGCGCCCACACGGGAACGGCTCTCACAAAAGCCCCAAGCCCCCTTGGCGCAACGCCCATGAACGTTTCCATCAGCCGGGCAAACTTGAGGATCGGCTTGTCGTAAAACGCAGCCGCGTCCAGGCCGTCGGCGGCGATTCCGCCTTCGGCCATGCAATAGCGCACCGCGTGCGCGGGAAATCCGGAGTCGTGCTTCTTGCGCGTGAACCGCTCCTCCTGGGCCGCCGCGACGATCTCGCCGTCGCGCAGCAGGACCGCGGCCGAATCATGGTAGTATGCGCTTATGCCCAGAATGTTCATCAGAACTGCCGCATATAGTCTTTTGCCTTTGCATCCCGCGCGCGGGCAATCCAGTATGTCCCCGCGCCGGGCTCGAATTTCCGGGATAGCGGGTCCTTGCCCCTCAGCCTGGCCAGGTTCCCGATCGCGGCGAAGAACGTCCAGTACAGCGGCGCAAGCAGGGCCCATGTCATGACCTGCCCGATCCCGCGCCCGAACGCCCGCGCAAAGCGGTCCATTGCCGCGTACCCGCCCGGCCACGCCGCGGCCAGAACAATCATCGCGGCGCCCGCCACGGCCAGTGCGGCGGCAATGCGAACCCAGCCGAGCCAGAAATACAGCGCCGCCGACACTAGGCACAGGGCCAGAGCCCGGCCGATCGCCGCGCGCAAACCCGGGCGCCGGCGCGCCGGCCCGGCCACCGGCGCGGCGCTCGCCGGCCAGGCCGCGGAATCAACCCTTGATTTCACCGGATCGGCCATCGCATTCTCCTACTCCGCGGGCTTTGTTGCCGTCAATTCAAATGCCGGCGCGATCCTGCGCCAGGCTTCCCGGCATCCGGGAATAGTCTTCAAATCCTCGTCAAAAGCTGACAGGCCGCGCATGACCGCGCGCATGCCGTAAAGCAGGCGAAGCAGCCGCACTTTCTTGCGCCACTGCGTTCTCGACGTTGCCTGCCGCACCGCCTGGACCATCTGGTAGGCGTCGCCGACTATCCCGGCGGAAATTTCACGGAACGATGTGAAAGCGCTTTCACGGCATTCGACCGCTTCGAAGCGGTCGAACAGGCGCCGCAAGCCGGAGTCTGTCATGTTGAAATAATGGTGCGGATACCCGTGAACGTGCTGGCAGAATGCCGTCAGCACATACACGCTTCCGCCAGGACGGAGAATGCGCCGGATTTCCTCCGCAACCGCCCATGGCGAATGCAGGTGCTCGAACACGGCCAGGGAATAAACATGGTCGAACGCGTTGTCCGCGAACGGCAACTCGTGCGCGTCCGCGAGGCAGGCCAGGTTTGTCGAATACAGGAATGCGTCCGTCTTGACAAGCGCCGGGGACTCGCAGGCGTCGTTACCGGCCCCAAGCTCCAGGACAAGCCTGCCCGAGGCAAGCGCTTCGTCAACGAAGGGAATCCCAAGCTTGGACGTGTCCATGGCAGGCAGGCTTGAGCATTGATCCAGGTAGTCCAGTCTCTCGCCCGCCTTGAACCTGCGCAGAACCGGAACCCCGCGCAGCATCATGATGCCAAGGCCGCACGACGCGCACTTGGCGCCCGGCCCCGGCCACGGCAGGACTGCCGCGCAGCAGGGACACCGCACAATACCCTTCGACCGCCATCCGGCAGCCGCACTCCTGATGCCGCTCTGCGCCATACGAAACTTCACCCTGATCCCGAGTTCTGAAATGCGCGCATGTTAGCGCATGAACAGGCTTGCGGGCAAGCAGATAGCGGTTGTTGGATATTCGATTGACATCAAACGAGGCGCAACGCCCCTGCTTGCGGAGAAGCGCGCCGCACAGCGGCGCGGCTACAGCAGAGGATTGTCTGCCTGCCACCCGCCCCACCGGGAGCGCGGGGCTCCGCACCCGCATACACCATTTGTCACGACCACCCACCCCGGCCGCCGTGCACGTCCCATCGCGCCACGCAGCGGCGCGGCTGCCCGAATCATGGCCCGTGCGCTTTTTTCCCTGACAAG
>JAAZAB010000246.1 GCA_012514555.1 Lentisphaerota bacterium | reverse complement strand
CGGCCGCGCAGGCCGTACCCCACCAATCCCATACGAATGGTCTTTGTCATACCGCGCCTTTCTTTTCCTTCACGACCTTCTGATCTCGGGCTTTTTCCGGGTATCCTGTTTCCCACCGTTTCGCGGCCTTCGTGTTGTTCGTGGCGAAGGCTTCGATTCGCGTTGCTTCCCGTTCCTTCGAGGCCCGATTCTCTTCTGTCTCCTGACTCCGGCTTCCTCCCTTACACGCCTTATTCCCGCACCGAGATTGTTTTGCGTTTCCGGCCCGACTGGTAGACGGCCTGCACCAGGGCGATCGAGTGGCGGCCGTCGGCCAGGGTGACCGGCGGCTCCGTGCCTTCGCGGATGCAGCGGCTGAAGGTGTCGATCATCTGGCCGTACAGGCCGATCCCTTCGAGCCGGTAGTCCTGGCGCTGCGGCGCGACGTCGCGCACCTGGGCGGCGTTGTATCCCGTTTCTTCCGGCTGCAGGATGCTGTACAGGTTCCCCGTGGGGTCCTGGCCGATGGTGCCCTGGCCGATCAGCGCGCCCTTGGTCCCGTAGAGTTCGAGGCTGTTCCGGGCGGCGGCGTCCGGCACGTTGAAGTAGTTGTCCACGATGCCGTGGGCGCCGTTGTCGAACCGGACCAGGGTCGTGGCCGTGTCCTCGACCGGGGTGGCATAGGCGTGGACGAGCTGGTCCTGGAACCCGGCAACCTCAGTGATCCGGGAGCCCAGGATCCACTCGAGAATGTCCAGGCAGTGGTTGCCCATGTCGATCAGGGCGCCGCCCCGGCCCAGGGCGATGTCCTGGCGCCAGGCGCCGGGAATCGGCGGATACCAGCACGTCAGTTCGGCGCGGCCCATGACCATCCGGCCGAGCGCGCCAGATTGGACCAGCTCGCGCGCCTTCTTGTGATAGACATTGTTGCGCATGCAGAATCCCATCATGAAGCGGATGCCGGCGTCGCGGCAGGCCGCGTCCATGCGGTCGGCCTCGCGCAGCGTACCGGCCATCGGTTTCTCGCACAGGATGTGCTTGCCGGCCCGCGCGGCCGCGATCACCTGCCGGCAGTGATGGTTCAGCGGCGTGGCGATGTACACGGCGTCCAGCGGCTGGCGCAGCAGCTCCTTCTCCGAGGCGCACCAGTGCGGGATGCCGAACTGGCGCGCCACGGCCTCGGCGCGGGCGGGGTCGGCGTCCATCACCGAGACCAGCTCGGCGTTGGAGACCCTCTGTTTGAATTCCGGGATCGTGCGCCGCGCGGCGATGCCGCCGCAGCCGATAACGCCCCACTTAATCGTGTCAGACATGGCGGCCTCCTGTTTTGTTTCCCGGCGCCTTACAGCCCCTTGCCGCGCACGGCCGCGGCGGCGCGGCGCACGCCGCGCACCGTGTCCCGCAGCTCGCGCTGAGTCAGCATGGGGTGCATGGGCAGGTTGGTTTCGCGATGATAAAAAAACCGCTCGGCCTCCGGGCACTGCCGCGCCTTCTGGCCCAGCTTGCGGAACCCGGTGAAGTCATAGGTGGGCTGGTAATGCTGAATGCCCTGGATGCCTTCCCGGTAGTACAGCTCGCGCAGGAAGGCGTCACGGCTCGCGCCCAGCGCGTCCTCCTCCACGCAGAGCGTGTAGAGGTGGTAGGCATGGAAGCCGCGCGGGTCCTCGTAGACCGGCGTGATGCCGGGTATGCCCTGCAGGCGCTCGGTCAGGTAATGGGCCGCCGCGCGACGCTTCGCGATGAACGCGTCCAGCTTGCGCAGCTGGGCGCGGCCGACCGCGGCCTGAACCTCGTTCATCCGGTAGTTGATGCCCCAATGGCCGTTGACGTCCTCGACGTCGAAGTGCGACGGGAGCCAGTATTCGTTTTTGCGCTTCCGCAGCCCGTATGCCTTCATCACCCGCGCCGCCTCGGCCGGGCGCCAGGGGCCGACGTTCATGCAGCGCAGGCGCTGAATGGCGTCGGCCCAGCGCTCGTCGTTGATCGTGATCATCCCGCCCTCGCCGCAGGTCGTGATGTTCTTGAGCGAGTGGAAGGAAAAGCAGCCGGCTACCCCGAACGTGCCCGCGTGCTTGCCCTGGAAGCGGGTGCCGTGGGCGTGGGCGCAGTCCTCCATGACCGGCAGCTTGTGCTTGCGCGCGAGGCGCATGATGGCGTCCATGTCGCAGGACTGGCCGCCGTAGTGCACGACGTAAATGGCCTTGGTGCGCCGCGTGATTTTCTTCTCGATCGCCGCCGGCAAGATGTTGAACGTGCGCGGGTCGATGTCGGCGTAGACCGGCGTCGCGCCCTCCTTGACGATGACCAGGCTCGTGGCGATGAACGTGTTGGGCGTGACGATGACCTCGTCGCCGGGCCCGATGTCGAGCATCTGGGTGACCACGTGCATGGCGGTGGTGCAGTTGGACACCGCGAAGGCGCGCTTGCAGCCGACGTAGCGGGCGAACTCCTTTTCAAAGGCTTCCACCTGCGGGCCCATCGTCAGCGTGCCGCCCCGGAACGCTTCCTTGACGGCGGCCAGCTCCTCGCGCCCGTAGGGCGTGCCGCGGAATATGTACCGGACCTTGATCGGAACCCCGTCCCCGAAATCGTAACCCGCCGTGATGTTGGTGGCTTTACTCATGAGATGGCTCCTCCTTGCCTGGTTGTTCTCTGTGCCGGCCGCGCGGCACGGGTGTGACATAATAACCATCGGTTCGTAACAAGGCTTCAACCGGTCGTCGGCACCGGCGTAGCCAGGGCTCCCTGCTCCGTCGCCCTAACGCGGATTATTCATGAAGCGTCTTATGGGGAGGATATCCGCGAGAAGCTGGTTGTCGAGAACGAAGCGGGACGCTGGCGAGGGGCAAACGGCTGTTGATCGGCCTGGAGATCGGCAGAAGGCG
>JAAZAB010000245.1 GCA_012514555.1 Lentisphaerota bacterium | reverse complement strand
TGGATTCGACGTCGTGGAGGACGCGGGCCATGAGGCGGCCGGGCGTGTGCGAGCCATGGTACCCCATGGAAAGGAGGAACAGCTTCTCGTGCAGGTCCCGGCGCAGGTTTGCCGTTATGTGCTGCCCGACGAAAACGCGTCTGCGGATGGCCGCCCGGCCGAGCATGTTCATCATCACCGCGGTTCCCGCGTAGAGCAGGAAAATCATGCCCAGCCTGAGGCCGGCGTCGGGCGGGCGGCTGAATGACGGGTACCGCGTTTCAAGGCGGCGGTCGAGGCCGAGGGCGGGCGCGGGAGGGGCATTTTCGGCGCGGCGCCCGGACCATGCCTCGTCCTGGCGGTTCGCGGCGGAGCGCGCCGGCGCCGCGGCCGGCGCGGGGCGGAAAACGAGTATGTTGTCGACAACCGTCCGGGTGTAGTAGGCAAGGAGGTAGAAGGATGCGCAGTGCTCGACGGCCGCGAGGAGCGTGCAGGCTACGACGGCTGACCGGAAAGGCAGAACATAGGCCGCGAAGAAACGCTTGAGGAGCTGTAAATCGCCCGCCTTGCTGTCCCTCTCCTTATACGGCGGGCGGTAGCGGTAGTTGCGGTTGTGGGCTGGAAGGTTGAATATCATGAGTCGAACTGCCCGTCGTGAATGGCGCCGGCGTTCATGTGCTTGAGGAAAAGGCGCCGGTACAGCCCGTCCGGCAGGGCCATCAGCTCATCGTGGTTTCCGGTTTCCGCTATGCGGCCCTCCCGGATGACCAGGATGCGGTCGGCGCCGCGGATGGTGCTGAGCCTGTGCGCCACGATGAAGGATGTGCGGTTCCTGAGAACCCGCTGCATGGCGACCTGTATGGCGCGTTCGGACTCGCTGTCGAGCGAGCTCGTGGCCTCGTCCATGATGAGGATGGCGGGGTCGGCCAGCACGGCGCGGGCTATGTTGACGCGCTGCTTCTGGCCGACGGAAAGCTGCGCGCCCTCGGCGCCCAGGACGGTTTGGTAGCCCTCGGGCAGGCCGGAGATGAAGTCGTGGATTTCCGCGACCCTGGCCGCGGCTTCCACGGCCTTCGCGTCGGCCGACGGGTTGGCGTATGCGATGTTGTCCCGCAGCGAGATGTTGAACAGCAGCGGGTCCTGGAGGACTATGCCGTATTGCCGCCGCAGGTCGCGAACACGCAGTTCGCGTATGTCCTCGCCGTCAATGAGAACCCGGCCGCCGGTGACGTCGTAGAACCGCAGAAGCAGCGACAGGATCGTTGACTTTCCGCACCCGGTCGGACCGATGAGCGCCACGCATTCGCCCGGGCGCACCTCGATGCTGAAGTCGCGTATGACCGGCTTCGACGGCTCGTAGTGGAATTGGACATTCTCGAACACGATGCCGCCCCTGGACCTGCTCATGCTGCGCGCCGCGGGCGCCTGGCGGATTTCCGGCGCTTCCGAAATAATGGCGAAAATGCGCTCTATGGCAACCCCGACATCCTGCATCTGGCGCGCTATGTGCGAGAAGCGCACGGCCGGCTGCAGGAGCTGCATGGTGTACGATGTGAAGACGATCACGTCGCCGTATGTCATGTTTCCGTTCAGGACCATGGCGCAGCCGAGAAAAAAAATAACGGCCCTGCCGAGGTGCTGGATGAGGGTGGCGTTGTAGGTGAACCCGGCGCCGGTGAGGGCCGCGTTCTGCTGCAGGTCGATGCTGGCCGCCAGGTGCTCCTCGAAAACGTCCTGCTCGCGGTCCTCTGCGCCGTAGGACTTAACGGTCATGACCGTGGCAAGCCTGTTCTGGAGGCCGCCCGACAGGCGGTCGAAGGACTTGCGATAGCTCCGGGACAGGTGGCGCATGATGCCCTTGCGGGAGCGGACGTTCATGATGAATGCCATGATGACCAGTAGTATGACGAGCGTCAGGCGCCAGTTCAGGATCAGCGCCACGGTGAGCGCGAAGGCCGAGCAGGCGAGGTCAGATGCGATTGTTATGGTCTGGGCCGACAGCATTTTGGCCACCGCGCCGGTATCGCCCATCAGCCTGTTGACGAGCATGCCAGCGCTGTTGCGGCCGAAAAAGCGCATGGACATCGCCAGTATGTGCCCGTAGAGGGCCGTCCGCAGGTCGAACACGAAGTGTTGCCCGATGAAGGCTATGCCCCTTGTCTGAATGATGCCGCAAACGCTTATTATGAACGGCAGCAGGAACAGGGCTGCGCCGAATACGGGCAGGCTCCCGATCTCGCCGCGGCCGATTACGCGGTCGATTATGGCGCGAATGATGAGCGGCGGCATCATTACAATCAGGGAGAGGCTGACGGTCAGCAGAAGCAGCCCTGTGAGCGCGCGGCGGTACGGTCTGAAGAAGCGCAGGATGCCGGCCAGGCGTGATGGTTCGCTCGGGCTCATGGCGTGTGGCGCCTTCACAGGTCGAGAAGGAAGGCCCAGATGCTGGTTCTTCCGCAATACAGAACGGCCGTGGCCGTGGTGCCGGGCGGAATATCGCCCGCGCCCGGGTCGAAGCTGCAGTACGCGACGCGGTAGGTGACGGCGCCGTCCGACTGGATTACATTGCGCATGGCCATCACTTCGCCCTCGAATTCGTCGTCGGTCCAGCCCTTGCGGGTGGCGAGGCGCGCGCGGTAGCGGTGGCCCGGCGCCACGCGCTCGGCGTTGCGCTCCGGAACGCGCAGCTTGAGCACCTGGCGCTCGCCCCCGAATATCTCCATGAGCAGGGTTTCGGGCCTGACAAGCTCGCCCACCACGAACTCGTTGCGGAGAACCTGGCCCGCGATCGGCGCCCTGATCTCCCGCGCCTTGAGGCGGGATGCCGCCTGGTCAACCGCGTTCAGGCGGCTCTGGACCTCCTCCGAAAGGATGTCCAGTTCGCGGTCGAACAGGGCCGTGTCCTGGTTTGTGAGAGATGCCAGCTCGGCGGCCGCGAGCTGCGCCTTGAGCCGCTCGTTTTCGAGGTCGGACTTGGATACCACGCCCTTTGCATGCAGGTCGGCGGCGCGCTGGTGGCGCACCAGTGCGTGCTCGCTCCGCAGTTTTGCCAGCTCCGTGTCCACGGCAAGCTGGCGGCGCCGCTCTGCAATTTCGGCGCGCTTGCGTTCGAGGTCGGCCTTGGCCTTGTCAAGCTGGTTCCCGGCTTCTTCAAGGCGGGCCGCCTCCTCGGCGTTGTCGAGCTGCACGAGCAGGTCGCCGGCCTTCACGATCTGGCCTGAGTGCGCGGCAATTTTGAACACCCGTCCGGCCGCGGCAGGGCGGACCTCGGCGTACTCCTCGGATGTCACGTAGCCGGCTGCGTGGACGCGATACTGGATCGGGATAAGCGCGCCCGCGGCGCCGATGACGGCCGCGCAGCCCAGCGCGACAACGATCGCGCGCCGCCGGAACATCCGGCGCTCCGCGTTCGTCTTTGGAAGGTCTCCGTCGGAGTGTACCTGGTATTCACCCATGGCTATTTCTTGGCTGATTTGAGCTTGAGCATGTCCTTGGCAAGGAGACGGATGTCGTCGGTTTCGTCGTCATAGCGCTTGATGCACAGGTCGCATTCCCGGCAGTTGCGCTCGTAGCAGTTGCGGTGGACCCGCGAGGGATACATCTTGCGGAACGCCTCGTAGCACTGCTCGGAGCAGAACACGTCGCGCTCCTGCACGGCCCCGAACGCGACGTGAATCAGCGTGAAGCCTTTCTTGCCGGGGTCGGCTTCCTCATGGCACCAGCCGCAGAGAATCTTCATCCGGTCCACGAGGTGGCGGTAGCGGGTGATCACCTCATCCTTCTGCCACATGTACTCTATCCACCGCACGGATGGCTTGAAGAGCCTGGCCACCACGACGTCTTCGCGGACAACAAGGATTTCCCCGGACTTGATCACGTAGCAGGAATCGCCTTCGATCTGCGTTCCGTCTATGATGTGGACGCGGACGCCTTTTTGCGGCTTTTCGTAGCTGTGCCAGCCGCAGGCTTCGCACACGGACGCGAACAGGTGGTCTTTCAGGTGCTCGCCGCAGTGCGGGCAGAGCCCGCTCTTGATGACGTGAATCTTCCGCAGCGAATCCTCGGCGGCGTCCTGTATCTGCTTTTCCGCCTCCTTTTGGACGCGGCGCTCCTTGGTCGAGTAGTCGTCATCGAGCAGCTCGATGTCCCGCTCCATGGTGTCCATGTGCTGGTCCGGGAGCAGCGGCTCCTCGATGAAATCCCGCTCGTGATCGTTCGAACTGAAGCCCAGGATGTCGCGCAGCTTGGTCATTTTTCAGGTGCTCCGGCAATGTGTCATTTGTTCGCGGGGGTTGGCACGGCGCGGCCCAGGCGTCCGAGAACGGCCTGGAGGTCATTCCAGACGTCGCGCTTGGCCGTGGGGACGCGCAGCAGGTATGACGGGTGAAAGGTGGGCATTACGGGGATGCCCTTGTATTCCAGCCATTGCCCGCGCGCGCGCGTTATGCCCGAGACCTTCAGGAGGGCTTCCAGGGCCGTGCCGCCGAGGGTGACGATCACCCTGGGCTTGAGGGCGGAAATCTGTTCCTCGAGAAACGGCAGGCATTGCGCGGATTCCCCGGGCTCGGGCTTGCGGTTGTGCGGGGGCCGGCATTTGACGATGTTGGCGATGAACACCTCTTCGCGGCCGTAGCCCATGGCCTCGATCATCCTGGTGAGCAGTTTGCCGGCTTCCCCCACAAATGCCAGGCCCTGCAAATCCTCGTCTTCGCCGGGGCCTTCGCCGACGAAGAGAATGTCGGGCGCCGGGTGGCCCTGGCCGGGAACGGTGCGGGTTCTTGTCTTGTGAAGGGCGCACCGCTCGCACGCCGCCACGCGTCCGGCGATTTCCAGCAGCGCGTTCGAAGAGTCCTGCGCGCTCGCGGCGCGCGGGGCCGGGCGCGGCTTGGGGCATGCCGCATCGGCAGCCCGGGTGGGGGCCCTTGAGCGGCCTGGTCCGCCGGGCGCCGGCCAGTCCCGGCCGCCCCCGGCGGCGCAGGGCAGGGAACGCACTCCCTCATCCTTCAGGAAATGGAGGTAGTTGAGGATGTCTCCCGTCAAACGGCTCAGATTCTCTTGCATGGAAATGTCGCAGCCAGTCAGCCTGTTTAGCCCGTTGCAGCGCTCAAGTCGTCCCGCGCTTGTGAAGCTTTCCCCGGGCGGCCAGGAGCGGGCCAAAGAGCACGTAGCCGGCGCCGAAAATTAGGATCACGACGGCCGCGCCGATCGCGATGTTCACCTTGAAAAAAAGGAGGGAAACGAGCACGATGCATGGAACAAAAACCGCCATCGCCTTTGTCGGCTTGGGATAACGGACGTTGGATATCTGGAGCGTTATCATGACAAGCACGCCCGCGATGAAAATCACGGCCAGCGGGCCCCTGTCAAGGGAAAAGGACCGCGTTTCGCTGAGGAACACAAATATCGCAACCCATCCGCCGCAGGCGGTTATCGGAAGGCCCATGTAACCGCCCTGGCCGCGTTCGGGATCCTTCACTTTGAACCGGGCCAGGCGCACTACTCCCGAAAGAACGACAAGGGATGTCATGAGCACTCTCCACACAACGTCGTAATTCTGGAGCGTCACCTGGTAGATGAGCACGGCCGGCGCCAGGCCGAACGCGGTCATGTCCACGTAAGTGTCCAGCTCGGCGCCGAATTCGCTGGAGCCATTGAGGCGCCTTGCCAGAACGCCGTCGAGCCCGTCCAGGATCATGGCCAGCATGATGAACTGGGCCGCCATCTTGTAGTGCGCCTCGCCTTCAAGGGAAAGGAGAATGCTGAAGAAGCCGCACAGCATCGCCGCCAGCGTGAACACGTTCGGAATGAGAAATCGCCATTTCATGGTTGGACCGGGAGTTGGCCGGGCGCCGCTTTGTTCAATGTCGCCACCACGGATTCCCCGGCGCGGACGCGGTCGCCCACGCGGGCTGTCACGGTGACGTCGGATTCAGGCAGGTACATATCCAGCCGGGACCCGAACAGCATCATGCCGATCCTGTCTCCGGCGCCAATGATCTGGCCGGGCCGGAGCCACTGGACCACGCGCCGCGCCACGGGGCCCGCTATCTGGCGAACCAGGCAGGCCGATGCGGCGTTGGTTATCAGGATCGTGGTGTGGTGATTCAGCTCCGAGGATTTCTCCTGGAAGGTGAAGTAGCGCGCGCCGTGAACCAGGCTGGTGCCCGCCACGTGGCCGGAAATGGGGGCCCGATTCACGTGCACATCCAGCAGGCTGAGGAATATGCTGATGCGGACAGCGTTGGTTTCGAGGTGCGATGGCTCCATGACGGGCTTTATCCCCACTACCACGCCGTCGGCGCCCGCCAGGACAGCAGAGGGGTCGGCCGGCGCGGTCCTATCCGGGTCCCGGAAGAAATAGAGCATGTAGCCCGCGGAAATCAAGGCCAGCGCAAAGCACAGCCATGCGCCGCGGGGCCGGCGCAAGAGGCGTAAGGCCAGGCCCAGGCAGCAAAACACAGCCAGACATCCAATAATGAAAGGTGTTACTTCCGGCCTGAACGCCATGTGCATTAACAGTTCCTCGAATCCTGACTGATCCCGTGGAAAAAGAACATAGCATTCCAACCGGATGTTTTCCACCCTCTTCTTGCGGAAAAATTCCGAACCTCCCAAGTCTACCCATTTCCGCGAAAACCGATGCCCGACAATCATTGACTTGCAGCCTGCGTGTGCTACAATGCCGGGCAGAAGCAACCATCCGTCACCGGACGGAACACGGTCGGGCTTGCTGCGACCCAGGGGGCGACAGGTATCGACGTGCGGGTTTAAGCTTCAATTGCGCGCCGAGGACTCCGGTTGGCCTCGTAAATCATCCGGAAAAAAAACACAAACGCCAACGAACAATTGGCTCTCGCGGCTTAGTACCGCGACGTTTGCCTTCTGACACCCGCTAAGGGGGTCAAACGATTGCAGCGGGTTAGCTTCAGCGTCGTGCGACCGGGCGCCGGAGCGAAACATTACGTGGACGCTGGCTTGGTTGGCAGCCTGTTCGTCGGCGGCCCTCCGGGCGAGAACCAATAGGCGAAACACGCGCGTAGAAATTGATGCGGCGCTTGCGCGGACGGGGGTTCAATTCCCCCCGCCTCCACCATCTTGCAAGGCAACGAGTTAGGGAAGATCGGAAAGCCGGGCTGTCGCATTGGCGGCGCAATGAGCCGCCGCTTGGTTCAAGGCAAGCAGGCGTTCAAGGATCGCTTCGTCTGGCAGGTCGGCGGGCCAGCCGTAGGCGGCGGCGACGGCGGCGTCAAGCCGGGCGTGACAGTCGGCCAGCCACGGCGTGCGCTCGTTGTAGAGCTTCGTCAACGTGCGTTCTTTCAGGCGGGCCGCGCAGTCGGCGTCACGCGCCACAAGGCGCGGATAGCGCACGGTGCCGACC
>JAAZAB010000244.1 GCA_012514555.1 Lentisphaerota bacterium | reverse complement strand
GGAGATTGACGTTGCCGTTCAAATGTCGAACGGCGATGAACTCCACGGCCGGCTCGAAACCTGGCCGAACCCTCTCCAGCTCACTCAGGACAGCCGGGTCCACGACATACCCTGGCAGCAGGCGGCTGAAATAAGGATTCTCCCCGATTCCGAGAGAATGGTGCGCCAGTGGCGGTTCGCGGAGCCAGGGCAGGTCCGGAAAATCATGTGGGGCGACCCCTACCCGGTTCGAACGGTGCGCGCCCGCGTGGAATTGAACAACGGCTCAGTTGTAACGGGCCGCCCTTCAGCCGCCGCGCTCTATCTTCGCGATGAAGAAGGGGTGCGCAAGGTTCTCGTCCTGTCCAAGCAGAGCGGAAAAGCCGGCGAAACCCTGGAACAGCTCGTCTACCCGGTCCGGATCACCCTGGGCGGCGGCGCACCCGAAAAAGCGGCGGGCGCGATGGAACTCAATATTCCGGCCGCGTTCGCATCCGCCGGCGAGGTGGTGTCCCTTTCCTGGGACTCGCTCATCCGGATCCAGGCCGGCCGGGACCCCGGGACCGGAACGTGGCGTCTGCCCGACGCCGGCGGCGGCCGCCGGTTCCTTGCCGTTCGCGGCCCGGCCGGCATCACGGCGGGCTGGAGCGATTCGCAGGACTTCGAAATGTGGGCGCTGGTCGAGGACGCGCTGCTTGAGCTGCGCGATTTCTTCGACGATCGCCGCCTGCTCGGCGTGCACGTTGCCCCGGACGGCGAGACCATCTACTCGCTCGTCCTGCAAATCCGGCGGGGCGGAACAACTCTTGACAGGACGAGGAACCGGCCCTGGCGCCTCGCAATCATTCGCTGGAAATTCGACCAGGATGAGGCCGCGTTCATGGCGGCCGGGCTCGGATGTTTCTTCCGCGGCATCAAGGCCGCCAGCGAGCCGCCGCCCGCGGTCCGCCTCTCTGGCGAGCTGTGGCAATGATCAGAACAGATCGTCGGGCGGGATGTCCTTGAAGCGCGGCAGCCTGCGGTCCTTTTCCGAAAGGAGCGGCTCGCGAACCGGCCACGGAACCGCCAGATCAGGGTCGTTCCAGATTATGCCGCGCTCGCCCTGTGGATAATAGTAGTCCGTGCAGGCATAAAGAAAATCCGCGGCATCGGACAGCACGCAGAAGCCGTGAGCGAAGCCTTGGGGCAGGTACAGCATGATCCGGTTTGATTCCGACAGCTCGATGGTGAATGTCTTTCCGAACGCTGCCGAAGCCCTGCGCATGTCCACGACCACGTCGAAAACGGCGCCCCTGATCACCCGGACCAGCTTGCCCTGCGGGCGCCCGACCTGGTAATGCAGGCCCCTGAGCGTGTTCCTGATCGAGCGCGAATGATTGGTCTGCACGAACTCAACGTCAATGCCGTGCCCGGCAAAAACCCGGCGGCTATGCGTCTCCATGAAAAAGCCGCGTGCATCCTCGTACACCTTCGGATCTATGCGCAACACCCCCGGAAGCGTTGTTTCCGTGAATTTCAATGTACGTCTCCCTTCATGCCTGGTTCGCGCAATTTCATGCCAGAAAAGCAGGGTCAAACCAAGCAGAAAATGCGGAGCCCGGACAGGCGCGCGCTGCCGCGCCATGGCCGAAGGGCCGTCACGCGCGCTTCAAAAGGCGGAGATGCTGCCGGATTTCCACGCCGGCAAGGACCAGCGCAAATAGCAGCAGAACGGCGTAATTTCGCTGAAGAACGCCATTCGACTCCAGGCCTAGAGCGCACTCGCGCAAGACATCGCGGCATGCGGCCGACACGCCATCCTCCGGAACGGCGCGGGCGCACGCGGCGAGCAGGGCTGCGGCGCGCGCCGTGTCGCCCGCCATCCAGGCCTCGGCGCATTCCCGCGCCATGTCGCGCAGCGCGAGAATTTCCGGCGTTCCGTCTCCGAGCCGGTCGCCCAGGCCGCCCAGCGTCTCCGCACAGGCCGAGCCCAGGTCGGTCCTGGCCGCGGCCCACAGGCGGGTGAACCGATGCTCGCCTCCGAGCATCCTGGCAACTGCCAGGGTCACCTCTCCGCGCGCGACCGGGTCGGATGTGCGGCGCAGGAAAGCCAGGAGCTCCGGGAGCGCCTCCACGGCCTTCAGCGAGCCGAGCGCCGTGGCATAGGCCACGCGAACCCCGTCGCACGGCTCGGAGCGGAACGCCAGGAGAATGCGGGGCGCGCTTTCCCTGTCGTTCAGCGTGCCGAGCGAGCGGGCGATGCGCGCCCGGAGCAGGGCGTATTCCGAGCCCATTGCCTCCCTCAAGGCGGGCAGCGCACTGCGATCGCCTATCCGGCCGAGGGCCCAGGCGGCGGTCATGCTCAGTTCCGGAACCTTGCGCCGGACAATGTCCACAAGGGCCGCCGTGAGCTTCCCGTTGGGCGGCATCCTGGAAATCGCCACCACTGCTTCGTAGCGGACATTGAAGCTCGGGTCCGAAAGCGCGTCGAGCAATTCGTCCGCGCTGAACGAGCTCCGGGCTGAGCCCATCCGCTCGGTTGACGCGATGCGGCCGGACTCCCCGCCCGCGTACCGGAACCGGATCATGGATGCGATGGCCAGGAGCGGGTGTCCCTGAACCATCATGCCGAGGAATTCGCGCGTCTTCAGCGGCCCGTCGTAAGGCAGGCGATGGACGACCCGCAGGGCAATTAGCAGCGGTATCGTGCAGAGCGCCACAAGCAGCAGGTATCCGTCCATGCGCAGGAGCCCGGCCGGGAACAGCCCGCCCGCGGCCCGGTCCAGGAAGTAGCCTGCGAGCATCGGCGCAATACCGCCGGCCAGTCCGCTCGCCGCGTAGAACACTGGCATGAACAAGTGCCGCTTCTCGGGCGGCACGGCGCGGACAAAGAGGTACCGGTTCATCCCCGTGGCGTAGCCGATGGAGAAAACCTTGATCACAAGCGCAAAAGCGCAGGCGGCCGGAAGCGTCCACGCGCTATTGGCTGGAATCAGCAGCCAGAAAAGCGCGCCGATGGTCCAGCCCCACAGGCCGACAAGAAGCACAGGCTTGCTCCCGAAGCGATCCGCGCACCAGCCCCAGAAAAAGCACGAGAACAGTATGCCCGCGTATCCGAAGGCATCGAAGAGGAAAACCTGCTCCGATTTCAGGCCAAGCGTCCCCTTCAGGTACAGGGGAAAGAACACCCAGTAGCAGCAGCCGAGCGAGATCATTGCCATGGCGAGAATGTAGCCGGCAAACGTCCTGTCGCGGAAAACGGACAGAAGCTGGGCCGGGAATGAACCGGCATGGGGCGCGGCCGGGCGCGCGACCGGCGCTCCGCCCGGATAATGGAACATGCCGAACAGATAGACAAAGCCCGCAAGAAGCCCGACTGCGAGTATCGCAAGGTATCCGTTCATGCCCGGCGCGGCCTTGAGCCATGCGCCTGCGGCCACGGACCCCGCGATGATTGCCAGGGCGCCCAGGATGGTCATGATTCCGGCGGCCTTGCCGCGAACGGAATCGGGAATGATCTCCTGCGTCCAGGAATAGACCGCGGCTTCGGCCATGGCCCTTGAAAAGGCGAACACACCCACAATGGCTACGGTCGCCGCGAAGGCGGCGTCCACTCCCCAGTTGCGGGCCACCCACGGAAGGAGAAGGAAAAGGATCAGGACAGTCTTGCGTATGGAATAAAACAGGCGGCAGACAAAACGGAACCCCGTCCGCGCGATCCAGCCCGCGAAGAAGGGCGTGATCATGCCGAAAAACGGCAGGAGCGAGAGAACCAGCCCGATGCTGGATTTCGAAAAGCCCAGCTCGTTGAAATAAAGCGGGGCAATGGGCCCGAAAAGGGTGAAGGTGGAGAAAACCGCGGACGCCGTCTCGGCAAAAAACATCCAGCGCAGCCCACGCAATTTCCGGGCATGAGACAGCGGCTGGGCGGCATCTGACATGGCGCGCCGCGGGCGATCAGGGACGACGCTTGTCTTTTCGTTTGTCATTCACATGCCGGGCCTTGCCGGTAAAGCGCTCAAGGGTCTGGGGCTTGACGAGCTCCACGTTCGCATGCAGCCCGGTGATCCCGTAGATCGCGCGCTGAATGCGCTCCCGCAGCGCCTGGACCTGGCTGATCATGTCAGAAAATTGAGCGGCCTTCATTTCGACCCGAACGGTCATCTCGTCCAGGGCGCCGGGCCGGTCAACCTCGATCATGTAATGAGGGGCCGCGCCCTCGACTTTCAAAAGCGCCTCCTCGACCTGGGACGGGAAAACGTTGACGCCGCGTATGATGAGCATGTCATCGGTGCGCCCGAAAATCCGCCCCATCCTGATCCCGGTCCGGCCGCAGGCGCAAGGGCTGTCGTCCAGGGCGCAGATGTCGCGCGTCCGGTAACGAAGCACCGGCATGGCCTGCTTGGTCAGGTTCGTGATCACAAGCTCGCCGTTCGATCCCGGGCTGACGGGCTCGAGGGTTTCCGGGTCCAGGCACTCGACGAGGAAATGATCCTCCTGGACGTGCATGCCGTCGCGCCGGAAACACTCGCCGCTGATGCCAGGCCCCATGACCTCGCTGAGCCCGTAGTTGTTGAACGCGTACAGGCCCATCTGCATCTCGATTTCGTTCCGCATCTCCTCGGTCCAGGGCTCTGCCCCGAAATGGCCGATTTTCAGCGACAGTTGGCGCGGATCCAAACCGCCTTCCCGGGCGACCTCGGCTATGTTCAACGCGTATGACGGCGTGCAGATCAGCGCGTCGGACTGGAAGTCGCGGATCAGCATGATCTGCCGCTCAGTATTGCCCGAGGAAGCAGGGACAATGGAAGCGCCAACCTTCTCTATGCCGTAATGAAGCCCGAATCCGCCCGTGAACAGGCCGTATCCGAACGCCACGTGCACCATGTGCTCCGGCTTGAGCCCGCCGGCGACCAGGAAGCGCGC
>JAAZAB010000243.1 GCA_012514555.1 Lentisphaerota bacterium | reverse complement strand
CGGCCAGCGTGATCAGCGTGGACCCGAGCCCGACGAGGATGTGCGTCCGCAGGCCGGCGGCGCGCCCGCGCGCCTCGCGCTCCAGGCCGACCGCGCCGGCCAGGCCGGCGGCCAGCAGCAGGCGCCAGAGCCAGAAGGGGATGTCGGGGATCACATTCATCGGGCGTCATTTCCGGGTGGGGTGCCGCTCAGCCGCGCGCGTGGAACTGGCGGTCGCTGCGCCGCTTCCAGAACGCGAAAAACGCCACGGTCGACGCGATGCACAGGCTGATGATGACCCAGAACATGGCCGGGTGGTCCTTGTTCAGGGGCAGCAGGACGTTCATGGAAAAGATGCTGACCACCAGGGTCGGCACCATGATGCCGATGGTGATGATGTTGAGGGTCTTCATCAGCACGTTGATGTTGTTGCTGATGATCGAGGCCCGCGCGTCCATCATGCTGGCCAGGATGTTGGAGTAGATCTCGGCCTGGCGCATGCACTGCGTGTTCTCGATCAGGATGTCGTCCAGCAGCTCCCCGTTCTCGGGCGTCATGCCGAGCTTGGCGGCGCTGTTCTTGATCTTGTTGATCAGCATCATGTTCGAATTGATGGCCGCCAGGTAATAGACGAGGCTCTTTTCCAGGGTGAACAGGTTCAGCAGGTGCTTGTTCTCCATGGACGTGTTGATCTTGTGCTCGAGGGAGTCGGTGATCATGTTGATCACCTTGAGGTGCTCCATGAAGTGGAAGATCACCCAGGCGATCAGGCGCAGGGAAACGTCCAGCAGCGAGGCGCAGCGGGCGAACGTTTTGCCCGAGAACATCTGGATGTCATCGTTCAGGAGCACGATCAGGCGGTCCTGGAAGAGGTACAGGCCCAGGGAGGCCACCTTGAACATGAAATGGTCCTTGGAGGAGTAGTTCTTCGGGCGCTTGAAGATCATCGCCACGTGGTCGGGCTCGAACTCGAGTCGCGAGATCTCGTCGGGGTCGAAGGTCGAGTTGAGCGTGTGCTCGTCGAGCTTGTAATCGTCGATCAGGCTCTTCTTCTCGGCCTCGTCGGGATTGATGTAGACGACAATCCGCCCCGGCTTCCCCTCGCCGGCTTCGCACACTTTGGTGTCGATGAGATCGTAGCGTTTGATCATAAGCCTTGCCTTCGGAAGAACGCGGCCTATGCTATCACCCAAAGCGCAAAGCGCAAGCGTTATTCGGGCCCGAATGAAGGAGGAAATTCATGATCCGTTTGAGTCTCAAACGAGCCCTGGCGGCGGCCCTGGCCGCCGGCTGGATCCTGGCGGCAGGGGCGGCGGAAACCGGCCGGGACCGCGCCCTGCCCGCGCCCCGGAAAGGCGGCGGCCGCCCCCTGATGCAGGCGCTGGCCGACCGGCAATCGCGCCGCGACATCCGGCCGGACCGGCCCCTCGATCCGCAGGTGCTGGCGGACCTTCTCTGGGCGGCCTGCGGCGTCAACCGCCGCGACTCCGGCAAGCGCACCGCGCCCACGGCCCGGAACCGCCAGGAAATCGAAGTCTATGCGGCGCTGGCCGACGGCCTCTTCCGCTACGACGCCGCGGCGCACCGGCTGGTCCGGGTCCTGGACGAGGACGTCCGACCGTCGGCCGGGCGCCAGCCCTTCATTCACACGGCCCCGTTGGTCCTGATCTACGTGGCCGACGAGTCCCGCATGGGCGGCGGCTCGGAGCGCGACACCCTTTTCTATTCCGCGGCAGACACCGGCTTTGTCAGCCAGAACGTGTACCTGTACTGCGCTTCCGAAGGGCTGGCCACGGTCGTGATCGGCATGGTCGACAAGCCCGCGCTGGCCGCCGCCATGAAACTGCCGCCGGCACACAAGGTCATGCTGACCCAGCCTGTCGGTTATCCGGCCGAGTGACGCTTCTGCCTCCGCGCCAGCCCAAGCGGATGAGCGATAATCCGGGAAGCATGGCGCCGGAAAATCTGAGCCGAAAATAACTTGAAAAAAACTTGTAACACCGAGGCCCTTTTAGTATAAACACATTCAGAGTGAGCCCGGCCTCGCGCAGGCCAGCCGGCAACCACGGCAATGGGTTCGCTCGCCGGGTTGTCCCCGACATTCCCCCGGCAAACAGGAAAGGTAAGCGTCATGAAACCCATGCGTCGCGCGGTCGGTTGCGGTCTGGCCATCGGAGTGCTGCTGAGCGGAACCCTGTTGCAGGCGGCCCCGTGGGCGGTGATGGTGGACTCGTACAACGCCCGGATCCGGACCCTCGATTTCGGCACCGTGCCGCCCCAGATTTACGGACCCTTTCTCGAGGGGCAACTGGGCACCGCCGGCGGAGCTCTGT
>JAAZAB010000242.1 GCA_012514555.1 Lentisphaerota bacterium | reverse complement strand
AGTGCCCAGAAAACAGAGATGTTGATTTCCAAGGACTTATGAAGCAAAGTGCGAAACTTGGGCTAGGGGCAAGGGCTTGTCCTGTGCGCCCGCCACAACGGTCCACAGCATAAACAGTGAACCGAACGCGACAGCCAGCCGAATCCTCTTTCCAGTCATAACCCCACCTTTCGCTTGCCTGTGTTTTGCCGCCGGCGTCCGCCGGCGCCCGCGCGCGGCTTCTTGTCCCGGGCCAGCCGCATGTCGCGGAGGTACGCCGTCAATCCCCTGCCCAGGTCCATGCCGAAGGCTCTTGCCGATTCCTGATTGACCTCCATTCCGCCGGCATTGGCATACGGCACTTCGATTGACGTTGCGAGCTCGACCTCCGGGATTTCAGATGCCCAGCTGCTGAACATCTTCCCTCCGGCGTAGTTCGCGCCGGTATTCCATGACTGCCCAAAGGGCAGAAAATCTTTGGCTGAGAACGGAAGCGGCCCCTCTGAAACCGCTTGCAGCAAGTTCGTAAAACGTTTCTGCGCGGCGGCAATGCGTTTGTCCGCGGAGCCCACGAGATAGAGCGTTTCATTGTTCTGTCCTGATATATGTGGGCAATGGATATCCAGGCCCACGCGCAAGCGCCCATTGCTCCACCGCGGGATCAGCTCGCGGATCGCCCGTGTAGATGCATAAATGCTGTTTCCCTCGTAGTCCCGTCCGTGATCGCGCGGCTTACGCGCCTTGCCCTGATCTCCATCCTCGACTCCGTCCTTGTCGACAAACGGGACAAACAAAAACTCCACATTGTCGCGAAGCCACCCGGCTTCGGCATCCGCAAGAATCCATCGAACCAGCCCCTCGATGACATAGTTGGCCATCATCTCGCAACAGTGGTGGCGGCAGGTGATGGCAACGCGGTGTTCCGGCAGCTTTTTGCGGCAGCGCAGGGTCAGGCATTCCACATCCCGCCCCTTTTCGGTGACGCACAGCCGGTCCTGCCTTACTGTCGGGGTATTTTCGAGCTCAGCCATGAATGCGCGCCAGTGCGACTGCTGATAGGGCATGGCAAAGCTCAGCCTGACTTCATGCGCGCCGCCGGGCATATCGCACTGGAACGCGTTGCCATCCACAACACCGCGTCCCAGCCAAGCCCATGTCCTTCCCGCGTCAACGGAAATTGCCGGCCCCCGGACCCCGAGAGCCGGGCTTTCGGTAAAAATGAAACGCAGCCGCCGGCCTGCGGCGCCTCTGACTCTGAGGCACCAGTAGAACCAGGCGATGGCTGTGTCACGAATATCCTGGTGCAGAAACACATCGCTTCCATCCACACGCTCCAAAACGATGTTTCCGCCGGGGAATGCGCAATCAAGTTCCATGGCACAGGTCCCTCACTCTCGTGGCACAGTCTTGCGGCGCACCGGAGGCGCGAAGCGACGCATGGCGCCGCCAATTCTCGGCATCAGTTCTGCAAAAAGTCCGATGAATCACTTGACCAGCCGGCGGAGCGCCTCGTTGGCGGCGCGCCGGGCCTCGGCGTCCTTTTCGGCGCCTGTCTCCGACGTCGGAGCGTCCGGGGGCGGGGAAGCGGCCGGCTGTGAAGGACTTGCGACCAGTTTGCTGAGCACGTCCTCGCGCGCGCCGCCCTTGCCGGCCAGGAAGGGCGCCACGCCCGCCGCGGCCGCCACGCCCGAGGGCTCCGGCTGAGAGCGCCGCGCCCGGTCCACGGATTCGAGGAAAAAAGTCTCAAGACTGCGCATCGGATGATCAATCTCCGGCGCCAGGTTGAACTCGCGTCCGAGCGCATCGAGCATGGGCGCCACGCGATCGGGGTCCAGCCCCGGAAATGTCAGCCTGACGGTCCGGCGGTCCTCCAGCAGGTCCCTCACCCCGCCCTGCTCGATAGCTGCCCCGTTGCACAGGATCAGCAGGCGGTCGCACAGGTTCTCAAGGTCGGCAAGGAGGTGCGAAGAGATTATAATGGTCTTGCCGCGCTGCGCGAGGCTCCGTATCAGGGCCTTGACCTGGCTGCACCCGACCGGGTCCAGCCCTGAAGTCGGCTCGTCGAGCACCAGCAAGTCCGGGTCGTTGACCAGCGCCTGGGCCAGCCCAATGCGGCGCGCCATGCCCTTGGAGAACTCGCCGACCGGCCGGCGCCGCGCGTGTGCCAGGCCCACCATGTCGAGGAGCTGATCCGTGCGCCGGCGCCGTTCGCGGCCGGACAGGTCGAACAGCCGGCCATAGAACGCAATGATTTCGTCCGGCGTAAGGTACGGATAAAGGCGGGTCTCCTCGGGCAGATACCCGAGTCTTGCCTTGACCGCGAGGTCGCTGGGCGCACGGCCGAACACGCGCACGGCCCCGCTCGTCGGGGCAATGAGGCTCACGAGCATCTTGAGCGTGGTGGTCTTTCCGGACCCGTTCGGCCCGAGCAGACCGAGAATTGCTCCGGGCTCCGCCTGGAACGAGACATCGCGCACGGCCCGCACCCGGGGCCGGCCCCAAAAATCCCGGAAAGTCCTGGCAAGACGCTCCGCTCTGACCACCGGTTCGGGCATGCCTTTCCCCTACCCCTGGCCCGGCGCGGCGCCCGGCATATTCTGCTGCGCGGCCGGGTTCTGGACCTCGCGAACCTGCAGCGGGAGCGCGGCCTCCTGCCGGCCGTCGACCGCCAGGTCGACGGAATAATCCCCGCACTTCGCGAACTTCAGGCCCTGGATGTTAAGGACCACGTTCGCAACAATGGAATCCGACTTGGGCGGCCTTTTGACCGTCAGGTTGCCCTCCATGCTGGGCATGATCAATTTCCCGTCAGCATCCACCACGTTGATCTTGAGCTTGTGTTCGCCCTCCTCGATCGGGCTGAACCGGATGCGCAGCGCCACGGCGCAATGCGGATGCGTGGCCGGCATCTGCTTGACCCAAATCGAGTCGAAAGCGCCCAGAATATTCAGCTTGCCGTAGTAGTCGGTGGCCGCGTCGCAAAGGGCAAAAACCTCGATCTTCATGATTATCCTCCTTGTACCGCGCCGCCGGCAGGCCGGGATGCAGCGGCGGAACTCAAGCTCTCATATCCCGCAAGGCCGCCGCAAGGGCATCCATATCCCCGTCCGCGCCGATCGTGATCCGTATGCAATCGCCGGTGCGCGGGCCTTCGAAATGGCGCACATATATCCGCCGCCGCGCCAGTTCCCGGTAGACCTCCCCGGCCGGCCGCGCGCCGGGGCGGGCCCAGATAAAATTGCTTTCGGACGGATAGACATCGAAGCCCATGTCCGACAATATCCGGCTGAACCGTGCGCGGGTTGCCTTCACCTTTTCCACGCCGGCGCGCATAGAGGCCGGGTCCGAAATCGCTGCAAGCGCCAGCGCCTGCGTGATGCGATCCACGTTGTACGATTCCTTGACCTTGAACAGGGCATTGACCAGCGGCTCGGGGCCGACCGCATAGCCGAGCCGGAGCCCGGCCAGGGAATGGGATTTCGAAAGGGTTCTCAGGCAGATGGCGTTATCCAGGCCAAGGGCCAGTTCCATGCAGTCCCCGGACGCGAAATCGACATAAGCTTCATCAATGACAACCACGCCGCGCTGCCGCCGGCAAAACGCCCTGACCTCGTCCTTCGGGCACAAGTAGCCCGTTGGCGCGTTCGGGTTGGTCAGGAAAAAAAGCGGGCACGGGACGCCTTCGGGCGGCAGCCGGCTTTCGAACCGCGCGCCCAGCTCCACGGAAACGGTCCTCAAGCCCCGGAGGCGGGCCATAACCGGGTACAGGGAATAAGACGGGTCCAGGAAGCCCACGGCGCCGTCATTCTCGACAAACGCGGAGATGCATAGGGTCAGCAGATCATCCGAGCCGTTTCCGCAGATGACGTTTGCAGGCGCGCAGCCGTGCAGGCGCGCGATGGCCTCCCGCAGCGCCTTGCACATGGGGTCCGGATAGAGGCGCAGCGAGCTCGCCGACAACCCGGCCAGCGCCTCCCGGACAGCAGGCGAAGGCGGGTACGGGTTCTCGTTCGTATTGAGCTTGATTACCCCGGCGTCCCGCGGCTGCTCGCCGGGCACATAGCCCGGCGCGGCGTTCACGGAAGCGCGGATCAGGCTGTTGTTCATGCCGTCCTCACGAATGTGAAAACCTAATCCTGGCCGAGCGCGCGTGGGCGCCCAGGCCCTCGACCCTGCCGAAAGCCTCGATGACGGGCAGCACGTCCTTGAGGTCGGCCCGGGTAAAGGCCGCCACGCTCGTGCGCTTGCGGAAATCGTCCGCGGTCAACCCGGAGAACATGCGCGCGGTTCCGCCGGTGGGCAGCACGTGGCTGGGCCCGGCCACGTAGTCGCCTGCGCACTCGGGCGTCCATTCGCCGACGAACACGGCGCCGGCGTTCTTGACCTTCTTGAGCCAGTTTCGAGGCTCCCTGACCATCAGTTCGAGGTGCTCGGGCGCAAAGTCGTTGCACAGTTCCATTCCGGCGTCGAGCGTGCCGACAACAACGATCATCGTCCCTTCATTGAGAACGCGGGCCACGCCGGCCCGGTGCGCGATTGATTCGGCCTGCTTGACCAGCTCAAGCTGCACGGCCGTCGCCAGGTTTGAAGACGTGGTCGCCAGCAGCGTCTTTTCATGGCCCGTGCCGTGCTCGGCCTGAGACAGCATATCGGCGGCCACGTTCTCCGCGAACGCCGTATCGTCGGCCAGCACGGCAATCTCGCTTGGGCCGGCCAGCATGTCCAGCGCCACATCCCCGTACACAAGGCGCTTTGCGGCAGTCACGAACGTTCCGCCCGGGCCAACAATCTTCTCGACCTTTTTTATCGTAGCCGTGCCGTAAGCCATTGCGCCAATGGCCTGGATGCCGCCCAGCTTGTAAATCTCCGAGGCGCCCGCCAGTTCCAGTCCGAAGAGGAGGTATGGATTGATTTTTCCGTCCGGGCCGCAGGGCGTGCATGCGACCACGTCGGGAACGCCCGCAACGCGCGCCAGGGTCACGGTCATCAGCGCCGTGGAAACCAGAGGCGCCAGCCCGCCCGGAATGTACACCCCCACCCTCTCGAGGGGCGCGTACTGCTCGCCTAGCATTCCGCCCCTCGGCGAGGCCAGGGTCCAGTCCTTTCGCAGCCCGGCTCGCGCGAAGGAGGTTATCCGCTTGTGCGCCTCCCGCGCCGCGTTGATGAACTCCACGTCCACGCTCTCGCGCGCCGCGTTGATTTCAGGCTTGGGCACCAGCAGCTGATCGGGCGCGAGGCGGACCCCGTCGTACTTTTCAATACATTCCAGGACCGCCTCGTCGCCCCGGGTTCGGATTTCATTCAATATTTCACGCGCAACGACTTCCGCCGCCGGGTCAACGGCCGGCCGCCGGCAGAACCGCACAATCTCGTCAGACTTCTCGCCGCCCGACCACTGGGCCACACGCACCTTGATTTCGCTCTCCGCTTTCATACCGGGAGTCTCCTGAAGAATTCAAGCGCATCATGGCACAACAGCCCGGCGAGCTCAACCAGGAAATGGGACTAGCGTCGCGCGGCGCGAGCGCCGGTCCGTGCGTCGCTTAGCGCCGCTGCGCGGGCCTGGTCACAGCAGCCCGGCCGCCATTGCTGCGGGAACGGAAGCCGCGTAGATTTCAATCGCCCCTGTGCGGTCGGAGTTGAACACCACCCAGCGCAGGTCCGGCGAGAGGTACGCATGCGGGTGCGAGTCGGGCGTGCCGCGCTTGTAGGATGCGCGCGCAGGGCAGACGACTGCCGCCCTCCCGGT
Organism: Lentisphaerota bacterium; assembly: GCA_012514555.1. Classification (GTDB taxonomy): domain Bacteria; phylum Verrucomicrobiota; class Kiritimatiellia; order JAAZAB01; family JAAZAB01; genus JAAZAB01. The sequence goes on along the minus strand of JAAZAB010000242.1, from coordinate 5,903 downwards.
TGCCGGGGAGCCGATGATGATCTCGTCCGGCCGGAAGGCATCCGCGCAGAAAAGGCGGCCGCAGTCCGGGACCCCTATGTGGTTCATCTCCCTGGGCGGGCACACCGGCCGCGCGGCCTGGCCCGGCTTGACCGCCATGATCGGACCCTTGCCCAGGTCGTAGTCCGCGGTGAGGTTGAGCGTCAGCAGCACCTCCCCGGACCGGCCGAGCCAGGTTTCGTGCCCGGAACAGGTGACAGTATGCGGCGGCCCGACCTGCAGTGGCACAACCCGGCCGCCGGGGATGTCCAGGATGAAGAGCGTGCAGCCCTCGCTGCCGCAGAGCAGTTCGCACCTGCCCGCAGGCGAGAAGCGGCAGCCGCGGTTGTGCTGCACCAGCACCCGGCAGTCCCGGCCCCGGTCGAACTGCAGGTGCGTATTGCACAAATACGGGTCTTCGAGGACGACCTCGCGTTGCCCTGTCCGCATGTCGACAACCGTTATCCCGAAACGCTGCGGGCTGAAAGACAATGCGCGGGAATAGACACGGTACCGCTCGTCAGCCGACAGGCAGAGGCCGCCTTCAGCCAGCGCCTGGGGCGGAACGTCAAGGGTCTCCATGCGCCCGCTGGAAAGGTCCGCGCGCACCAGCTCGGGCTCGCCCGCCGCCGAATCGCGCCGGAAGTAAAACCGCCCGCCCGCCATGGTGCAGGCGGTTCCTGCACCCAGGGGCTGCTTTTCCCAAGTGCCGAAGCGGCACAGAACATATTCCCACTTTCCGCCCGGCGTCCGGCGCACGAAAACAAAGCCGCTCGAGTCCGGGGGACACCATGGGAACTCGCAGTAAATATTGCTTTTTGGCGCCCCGTCGTCCGTGACCTGGTGCACCGTGACCCCGTTCTCCAGCGTTTCCACAGGACCAATCATTGGAGCATCCTTTCACTGGCATCCCACAGGAAAAGAAAAAAATGGAATGACCCGGCCGTCATGAAATAATGACGGTGCAGTAAAAACGAAAGGAGGATCATTCCAGCGATGAAAAAACACACCATGTTTAAGCAGGTATGCACTCTTATTCCGCCGCATCTGGTTAACGAGTTGGCTAAAAAAACGTTTCTATGAATTTCCATTTTATTGATTGGCCCGGGCATCACCCAGTTTCGCGGTTTCAACGGTAAAATTAGTGGTATCGACAGACATCAGCAGCCCGTCAGTATGGGTTATCACCTTTGGTTGGTCATAGCCAACCAGCTTGACACCTTCCAATCGTATTTCCCGATGGTGGCTCGTTTCTAATACCAAATCGGCTGTGGGTGTGTCTAAACCTTTCTTTCGGGACAGGGTTACGTTCCGAAGCGTAAAGGTAATCGGCTCTTTTGGATCGCCGTAGATGTAGCTGGGACATTCAAGCCCTTCGGCGGCGCAGTCCTCGAAGGTGATGGAGGTCAGCGCCCGTCCGCGGCACCAGATGTGGACACCGAAATTCATGACGAAAAGGGTACGTACACCCTTGAACCGGCAGTGGCGTATGATGATATTCCCCGGTGTATAGGGCAAGTCGCCGAATCGCTCGTCGCAGTAGTATAGGAAGACATTCCTGGTGACATGGTGGCAATGATCATCAGGCATGAGGCTGTATTCCCGCTGTTTCTGGTTGCAGGAACCCCGGAAAGCGAAGGGTGTATCCGATTCCATTCGGCAATATTCGAAGATCACGTCAGTCCCGCCGAAGCGGATGGAGCTGCAGGAGGACATGAGCAGGCAGTCTCGCACCCGCACGTATCGGCTGCCAAAGCCCGCGATGGCATCGTCACCAGTGAGCAACCGGCAGTTTGTAATCTGTACCTGCTCACAAAGGAAGATGTCGATGCCGTCATGGCCTCCGTATACGGTTACGTTGTCGATGGTAACCGATTCCGACTTGAAAATCGCATGTGCCCAGTTTCCGGTATTTCGTAAAGTGTAGCCCCGGAGGGTCACGTTTCTGCAATTCCACATATTGATGCCGTGAGGTCCGCGATAATTCTCCTCGCCCTGTGGGTCATAGCAGTTGCAGCCGTCGATATAGGAATAAGGCTCGCCGATGATGGCTATATCCATGGCATCATATGCGCGGATTAGAGCGTTATTCCAGCGGCTGAAAGGGTTGGCCGACCGGCGGGTGATATCTCCCTGTTCGGAGATGTCCAGCGGCTCTACTTTGTCCTCCAGCCAGCCGATATAATCCTCCGGATCACGGCTGCCCTCCAGCATAGCTCCGCTTTGCAGAAGAAGAGTCACATGGGAGCGGAGGCGTAAGCCGCCGATGCGGTAAATACCTGCCGGAACGATGACGGTACCACCGCCTTGAAGGAAGCAGTCGTCAATGGCAGCCTGAATCGCCGCAGTCTGTAAAAGGTCGGAAATTCGAGCACCGTAGTTTAAAATGTTACAAGTCATATGCTTGAGAGCACCGTGTTTCCCTTACGCCGCCAACTTTAATCCCTCCGCCCTGTCGAGGTTAAGGTTATCGCGGATGAATTTCGCAAGGGTATGATTTTGGGGCGTAGCGGCGAGAAAATCGGGCAGCGAATGGCACAGGGCAACAGCCTACTTGGCCTTTCCGCCGGCGTCGCGGATCCGGCCGCCGTCAAGGGTTAGCGCCGCGCGGATCGCGTGCCAGTCCTCGCTGGAAATGCGCCTTCCCATAGCCTTTGCGGCCTCCGCGATCTGCGCAGGCGTCTTGATGCCGACCACGGCCACCTGTATCGCCGGGTGCATCAGCGTCGCCGCCAACACCAGCTGGGTAATGGACATGCCGTACCTGTCGGCCATGGGCTTGAGCCCCTGCGCCGCCGCGGCGGCCTGCCGGAAGCGCTCGCCCTGGAAATCCGGGTTATGCTTCCGGAAATCGGTAAAGGTCTCGCTGCCGTTGTACTTGCCTGACAGCAGTCCCCTGTGAATGGGCGAATATACCATGACTCCTATGTTCTCCGCCTCGCAATAAGGAAGGAGGTCGTCTTCGATGCCGCGCGCCAGCAGGCTGTACGGCGGCTGGCAGACGGTATAGGCCCCGAACTTGCGCAGGCTTCGGAATCGCTCGATCGTGTGGTTGCTGACCCCGTAGTGGCGGATTTTCCCCTCGCGGCGGAGCGAATCGAGCACGCCGGTCACCTCCTGCATGGAGGTAAGCGGATCGGCCATGTGCAGCAGGTAGACGTCGATGGTGTCGATGCCCAGCCTTTGGAGCTGGATTTCGCAGCGCTGCCGGACGTGGGCTGCCGAGAGGTCAAGGTATCGCGAGGCGTCCGGGTTGAAATGGTTCGCCACCTTGGTGCAGATCACAACGTCCTCGCGCCGCACCCCGGCGAGAAACTCGCCCAACACGGTTTCTCCGTACCCGTCGCCGTAGGCGTCTGCCGTGTCGAAGAAATTCACGCCCTCGTCCAGGGCCGTGCGCATGGCGCGGAGTATTTCGTCCTTGGGCAGATCGCCCCAGAATCGAAAGCTCAACTGCCACGTCCCGAAGCAGACAGGGCTTACCTGCAATCCAGTCGCTCCGAATGTCACTCTATTCGTCATTTCGGTTTTCCTCCTTCATGGTTGACCATGCGATGCGAAGCGCAAGATTTCGCGTCACGAAGCAACGCCGGATTTTTCCGCCTTGCCCGCCTTCGGCCGCACGCGATAGGTTTGCCCTGACATGGCCAGGAATGTCAGGACGTCCCTGCCCTTTTCGGTCTCGACCTTGCGGCCGTCGGCGTCCAGGACGCGCAGGCCGGGGCCCGTTGTTTTCAAGATACAGGCGCGGGTCCGCAGGGGAATGATCTCGGCTTCCTTGAGCCGGCCGCGCGCCCACTCGATGTTCACGGTGAACCCGCCGCGGGCGCGCAGGCCGCGCGCGCGCCCAGCCGGCCAGGCATCCGGCAAAGCGGGCAGCAGGTGAATGCGCTCGCCGTAGCTCTGCAGGAGCATTTCAAGGATCGCCGCGGTCCCCCCGAAATTGCCGTCGATCTGGAATATGCGCGGCGGATGCAGGTCCAGCATCGTGATGGAGGCAAAGTCCACGATCAAGCGGCGGAGGTGTTCCATTGCCAAATTTCCTTCGCCCATGCGCGCGAAGAGGCAAGCCACCCAGGATCGGCTCCAGCCCGTGTGCCCGCCCGAGTGGCTCATGCGCAGCTCCAGCGATTTTCGGGCCGCCTCGTACAGCTTCGGAGTCCGCTCCTTGTCGATCTGTTCGCCCGGGTACAGCCCGAAAAGGTGTGAAAGATGCCTGTGCCCGGGCTCCACCTCCTCGAACTCATTGTTCCATTCCAGGAGTTGTCCCGCTGATCCGACCTTTAATTCCGGCAGGCGCGCGAGCATATCGCGCCACTTCATGCGCAGCTCTTCGTCCACGCCAAGGATCTCGCTCGCGCGGACCGCGTGCGTCAGCGTGTCCCACGCAAGCTCGACGTCCATGGCTGCCGACACGCACAGCGAAACCGGGAACTCCCCGCCGCTTTCCTTGAACCGGTTCTCCGGCGACTGCGAGGGCACGAATTGCAGGCGGCCGTCCGCATCCCGGATCGCATAGCTTTCGTAAAAGGCTGCGACCTCCTTGAGAAACGGGTAGGCCCTGTTCCGCAGGAAACCGTCATCCAGGCCGTACTCGTAATGCCACCACATGTGCTGGCCCAGCCATGCCGCGGCGCCTGTCCACACGGCCCAGCCGGACGCCTCCGGCGTGCAGCGGCCCCATGGATCGGTTTGAATCGGATACCACACCCCGCGGCAGCCGTACAAATCGCGGGCCGCCTTGCGCCCGTGCTCGATCGCGTTCCCGATGAAATCGAAAAGCGGGTGCGCGCAAAGCGCCATGTTGCCCGGCTCGGCCGGCCAGTAATTCATCTGCAAATTAATATCGGCATGATAGTCGCAATCCCAGGGCGGATTCGGGTCCTCGTTCCACTTGCCCTGCAGGCTTGGCGGCAGCGTTCCGATCCCGCTCGAAGAGCACAGCAGGTAACGGCCAAAGTTGAAATACAGCAGCGACAACGTCGAATCCTCCGGCGCCCGGCGAAAATCCTCGATTCTCCGGTCAACGGCCTTATCCGGCCCCTTTACGGGCAGTTCCAACTTCAGTCCCCCGTAGAAGCGGCGATACTCCCGGGCATGGTCCTCGACCAGCTCATCCCAGCTTTCCTCCGGAACCGCAAGCGCACCGCACTCGTCCCCGGGCGTGCGGCCGCGGACATTGGTCCCGACATTGATTGCAAGGATCACTTGAGTCGCGCCGACCACGTCGAGCCGCCGGTCCTCGTGCACGGTCAGCGTGCCGCCCTCGTGCCGGAGCGCGGCCTGCACCCTGAAGGAGACGCCCGAGCCGAACATGCCGTCCATCGTCAATCCGGACGACGAAGCGGCAAACGTGAGCTTGCAGTCGGGATCGACCAGGCGGTCGAGCCAGAAGGAACCCGTGAATGGATTCGGTTCGGCCGCGACCCGCACCAGGATCAAGTCCTTACTGAAGTGCGCCAGATAGGAGCGTTCCACCTTGATCCGGCCCTGCCGCACGCCGGACTCGAAAGACACCCTTGCCACAGCCCGGTCAAGGTCCAGTTCCCGGCGGTAGTTGTGCACGCAGCAGTGGCTCAGCTCAAAGTACAGGTCGCCGGCCGGCTGGTAGGGGTCAACCCGCCCCGGCTTGCCGCTGACGCCGCCGGGGCCGCCAAAGAGTTCATTGCCCAGGCGGGTGCCCTCCTCGTACTTCCCGGCCAGGAGCAGCGCCCGCACTTCCTGAAGCCGGTCCGCGCGCGGGGTAACATCACGCAAGCGGTTATCGGCCTTCCACAGCCACTCGTGATTCAGCGCCAGGCGTTCCCGTTTGACCCCGCCCATGATCATGGCGGCGACGCGGCCGTTGCCGATCGGCAGGCCCTCGATCCACTCGGCCGCCGGCT
>JAAZAB010000241.1 GCA_012514555.1 Lentisphaerota bacterium | reverse complement strand
GTTCAAGCACCTCGAGCCGGCCGTGGATCCCAAGGGCCTGGCCCGGTACCCGTTTGCGGAGCGCCTGGCCATGTACAAAAGCGCGGCGAATGCGCTTGGCAACGTGTGTCCGATCGGCCTCTGCGAGGAGCCGCCCGAGATGTGGGACGCGCTCGGCTTTGACCGCGAGGGCCGGACCTGCAACTGCGGCGGGTGACGGTTCGCGTCAGGGTTCTTCGTCTTCCTCTTCCGGCTCAGGCTCGGGTGCGGGCGGCCGGGCGGGCGGCACTTCCCCGGGATCGAAGCCAAGCTCGGAGTATTTTGCGCGCACGCCGGCGTTTGCAGGGTCAATGGCGAGGCTTCTGCGCCAGGCGTCGGCCGCGGCTTCGGCGTCGCCCAGGACGAAGTTTATGTCGCCCAGGTGGTCGAGGATGGTCGGGTCGTCCGGCATGAAGGCGATGGCCTTTTTGACTGATTCCAGGGCGCGGGCATGGTCGCCAAGCCGGTGCTGCACCCATGCAAGCGTGTCGATAAAGGCGCCGCTCTCCGGCTCGATCTTGAGCGCGCGCCGGGCGTATTCCAGGGCCCGTTCGAGGTTGATTCCTTTTTCGGCCCACATGTAGGCGACGTAATTCAGGGCCTCGGCGTTGTTCGGATTCAGCTCGATGGCCTTCAGAAGCCTGCGCAAGGCTTCGTCGAAACGCCCGGCGCGTTCGCAGGACGCGCCGAAACTGAAGAAGAATTCCGACGTGAGGAATTCCTCCGGCTCGCCCCGTGCGAGGCCGAGGGTTTCCAGGTCGCGGTAAATGCCAATGGCCTGGTCGTGAAGGTTGGCCTGCTGGTAGGCGGCGGCGAGGAGGAAGATGGCGGACGGATCGTCTTTGAATGCCGCGCGGGCTTTTTGAAGGACGCCTAGCGCCGCGTTGGTCTGGCCGGCCCTGAACAGGGTCACGGCCTGTTGAACCCGGATTTCAGGCAGGCCGGGATTGAGTTCGGCGGCCTTTTCGTACAGCCCGGCGGCTTTTTCGTAAAGCCGGCATTTCTCGGAGATGGCCGCGAAGTAAAGCGCGAAACGCAGCGAGAACTCCGGGTTCTTCGCGCGCTCGATCAGGGGGCGCATGGCTTCGAACACGCGAAGCGCGGCCGCCGGATTGCGGTTTCTCACATGCAGGTGAGCCAGGAACTCCATCATCTGAAGGTTGTCCGGCATGCGGGCAAGGGCCTGCTCGATCGTCCGCACCGCGTCTTCAAGTGAAAACGCCGTGTAGAGCAGGGCAAGACGCAGGTAGGGCGCCGGGTCGTCCGGGTCGAGCCTGATCAGGCCCTCGTAGGAATTGACGGCGCTTTCAACGTCGCCGGTCCGCTCGTGCAGGGCGCCCAAAGCCAGCCGGAAATCAGGATTGCCCGGATCGAGGTTTAAACGTTCGGTGAGGCTGGCGATTGCCTTGTCCACCTCGTCGAAGCGGACGTAGCTTTCGGCGATGCGCTTCTTGACGGACGTGTCGTCCGGCTCGCAGGCTTCGACACGCTTGAAGCGGGATATGGCCTCGTCGATACGGCCGTCGGCGAGGTAAAGCTCGCCGAGCCGCTGGAGCGAGCGCAGCGTCATTTCGTCTTCGGGCTCGCTTTCCAGGCGCTCGAAGACTTCGATGGCCCTCCTGAGATATTCCTTCCTGTTTACGCGGGGATCGTCGTCCTGGAGCTTCAGGACGTAATGGTCGCCAAGCCAACGGAGGAGCGGCCTGCGATCCGAGGCGGATGCGATCCCGCTTTCAATGGCCGCCCGGGCATCGGCGGGCCTGTTCGAGGCGTCCAGAAAATCGGCCAGCTTAAGATGTGCCTGGGCCTGGTTCGGGAAGTCCCGCGCCGCCTCGCGGAACGTTTTTTCGGCCAGGTCCGGCGCCTGCACGAGGACGTATGTCTGGGCCGCCCAGATTCGGAGCTCCAGCGACCCCGGGTTGCGCTCGCACGCCTCCCGCATGGTTGCCGCCGCGCGGTCGCCATTCCCGCGGCGCAGGTGAAATGCCGCGAGGCGGACGTGAGGCAATACCGCCTCCGGGTACAGGGCAACCGCGTTTTCGAAGTTGGTTACAGCCCCGGGATACTGCAGCCCTTCCTTGAGCAGGCCCGCGCTGAACTCGGCTAGCGCGCCTGAGAGGCGCTGGTCGTCGGATACCGTCAACGGCGCCCCGGCCGCGCCGGGCGGCGTGACGGGCCGCCCGGCGCCCGGCGTCGTGCAGCCCGCGGCAAGGCAGCTAAGCGCCGCTGCGGCAGCGGGCAGAATATGGCAATACCTTGCCATTGCAGTTCCAGAGGGCACCCGCATGCGTTCGGAAACTTCCGCCTTGCCGGCTGCTGCAAGGCCGGGTGGAAAACATGGCGGTCGCGGGGCAATGCGATATTGCGCGCTACTTGTTGATGTTCTTGTGGCGATTGGCTTTCAAACGCTTGCGGCGTTTATGCTTCGCCATCTTTTTAAGCCGCCATTTTTTCAGCGAACCCATTTTTGTCTCCTGTGGGTTATTGCTTCGGATCGGCCCGTAATCTACACGGCGCGAGGGGGTTTGGCAAGCGCGTTACGGAATGACCTTGTTGAGCGATATTTCAATGATGCCCTGCGCGCCCGCCGCCTTCAGCCTGGGCATGATTTCGCGCACCGTCTTTTCGTCCACCACCGACTCGATGGCCACCCAGTCCTCGTCGCTCAAGTTGTTGATCGTCGGCGCGTGAAGCGCCGGAAGGACTCCGGTTACCTTTCCGATGTTCCCGCGGAGCGCGTTCATCTTGATCAGAACCTTGGTCTCGGCCGCCAGCGCGCCGGCCAGGAGCAGGGCTATCTGCTCTATTTTCCGGCGTTTCCAGGAATCTTTCCAGGCCTTCTTATTCGCGATGAAGCGGGTTGTCGACTCCAGCACCGTCTCCACGATGCGCAGGTTGTTTGCCTGCAGGCTGGAGCCGGTTTCCGTGAGCTCGACGATGGCGTCAACCAGCTCGGGCGCCTTGACCTCGGTTGCGCCCCAGGAAAACTCGACCTCGGCCTTGATCCCGTGCTGCTTGAGATAGCGCCTCGTCAGGCCCACGGCCTCGGTGGCGATTCGTTTGCCCTCGAGATCCTTGACGCTCCTGATCGGGGAGTCGGCCGGAACGGCGACGACCCAGCGGACCGGCCTGAGCCCCTGCTTGGCATAGATCAGCTCGGAGACTTCGTGAACGTCGGACCCGTTTTCCACGATCCAGTCGTAGCCGGTAATGCCCGCGTCGAGCATGCCGCGCTCGGTGTAGCGGCTTATCTCCTGCGCCCGGATCAGCCGGGCTTCGATCTCCGGGTCGTCCACCCGTGGAAAGTACGAGCGTGAGCCGGTTGACACCTTGAACCCGGCCTTTTGCATGAGCAGGAATGTGGATTCCTGCAGGCTGCCCTTGGGCAGGCCCAATATCAGTTTGTTCATTTGTCACCCTGCAAAGTTCTACCGCGCCAGTTGCGGAACGCGGGGGCGTATCCTAACAGAAAGCCCGGCCCCGTCCACAAGATTCTTGGGCGGATGCTGTTTCCATGGCTGGCCCCGGGCTGAACGGTCCGGGCGATTTTAGCGACGCCGGCCTTGATTTTGCGGGCTGATCGCTGTACAAACGTGTCCCTGCGCCGTCCTAACGTTGTGGAAGAAGAGTTTCGCGCGCCGCAACGACGGCATGAGGAACGCGCGGCCGCCAACCGAGGGGTATCCATGAACAGGATCGTACGCAAGGAAAAATTGTCCGCGGAGGTGTTCAGGATCGCAGTCGAAGCTCCTGAAATCGCGGCGGCCAGGAAGCCGGGCCAGTTCGTCATCATCCAGCTCGGCGGGGACGTCAACGAGCGGATTCCCCTGACCATTGCTGACGCGGATGCCGGCGCTAAGACAATCACCCTGGTTTTCCAGGCGGTGGGCGAAAGCACACACCGTCTGGCGGCCCTGGGCGTGGGCGATTCCATTGAAAACCTGCTCGGGCCTCTCGGCAGGCCCACGGACATCGAAAAGTACGGGAAGGTCGCCTGCGTCGGCGGCGGCATAGGCGTCGCGCCCCTGTATCCGATCGCCCAGGGTATGAAGAACGCCGGCAACGAAGTGAAGGTGATCATGGGCGCCCGCAGCAGGGGCCTTATCATAATGGAAGCCGAAATGCGCGCCGTTGCCGATGATGTGATCGTGGTCACCGACGATGGCTCGTACGGGCGCAAGGCGCTGGTTACCGCGCCCCTGAAGGAATTGTGCGAGCAGTGGAGGCCCGACTGCGTGGTGGCCATCGGGCCGCCTGTCATGATGAAGTTCGCCGCCCTGGCCACGAAGCCCTACGGCATACGCACCATCGTATCGCTCAACACGATAATGATCGACGGCACCGGCATGTGCGGCGGGTGCCGGGTCAGCGTCGGGGGCCGGACGAAGTTCGTGTGCGTCGACGGGCCGGAGTTCGACGGCCACCAGGTGGATTGGGACAACATGATTCTGCGCCTGGGCAGCTACAAGCCGCAGGAGCAGGAAGCCCACCACCGCTGCCACGGGCTCATGAAACTGAACGAAGGAGAGGCCTGATCCATGCATGTTTCAAGCGAAGAACTCGACAAGCTGGCCGGGGATATACTGGGCCGGTTTGAAAACGCGGCCCCGTCGCCGAAGGAAAGGGCGCAGATTCCGGCTCAGGAGATGCCGGCGCAGGACCCCGTCGAGCGCGTTCGCAACATGCGGGAAGTCGCGCTCGGCTATACGCCCAGCCAGGTCCGCGCGGAGTCGCTCCGCTGCCTGCAGTGCAGGAACAAGCCATGCATCCAGGGCTGTCCCGTATCAATCGACATTCCCGCTTTCATCGCCGAGGCCGCGAAGGGAAATTTCGCGAGGGCCGCGGAAATCATCAATGAAAGCAGCCTTCTGCCCGCGATCTGCGGCAGGGTCTGCCCCCAGGAGAACCAGTGCCAGAAGTACTGCACGCTGGGGAAGATGCTCAAGGATATCGACAAGTCCGTCGCCATTGGCCGCATCGAGAGGTTTGTCGCAGACTACGCAAGGGAGAACCGCTGCGAAAAAGTTCCCCATGTCGCGGCTGAAACAGGGATGAGGGCCGCCGTGGTCGGAAGCGGTCCGGCCAGCATTTCGGCCGCCGCGGACCTGCGCCGCGAAGGACACGGGGTCGTGATGTTCGAGGCGCTCCACAAGGCCGGAGGCGTCCTGGTGTACGGCATTCCCGAGTTCCGCCTGCCCAAGGCGATCGTCCGGCACGAGCTGGACAACCTGAAGGCGATGGGCGTCCAAATCAGGCTCAACTTCCTCGTGGGCAAGACCCGCAGGATATCCGACCTCATGGGGAAGGACGGCTTTGACGCCGTGTTCGTGGGCTCCGGCGCCGGCCTTCCCAAGTTCCTCAACATTCCCGGCGAGAACCACGTCGGCGTCTTTTCCGCGAACGAGTACCTCACCCGCAGCAACCTAATGAAGGCCTACGACATCGGCGCAGCCCGGACCCCGATGTTCGCTTCGCGCAGGGTCGCGGTGTTTGGGGGCGGAAATGTGGCCATGGATTCCGCCCGCACGGCGAAGCGGCTCGGGGCCGGGACGGTGACGGTCATCTACCGCCGCACAGGGGCCGAGATGCCCGCGAGGAAGGAGGAGGTCGCCCACGCCGGGGAAGAGGGCGTCGAGTTCATGTTCCTCCACGCTCCGCTGGAAATCACCGCCGACGACCGGGGCCGGGTGAGCGGCGTCAAGCTGATCGAGTGCAGGCTGGGCGAGCCGGACGCTTCCGGCAGGCGGTCCCCCGTTGAAATACCGGGGAGCGAAAAGCACTGCGCCTATGATACTGTCATCGTGGCCATCGGGAACGCAAGCAACCCTCTCATCAAGGCCACGACCGAAGGCATAGATGTCAACCGCCACGGGAATTTCATCGTCAATGAAGAAACCTGCGAGACGACCCTGCCCGGAGTTTATGCGGGCGGCGATATCGTCCTTGGCGCCGCGACCGTGATTCAGGCCATGGGCCAGGGGCGGAAAGCGGCAAAGGCGATGAACGCTTATCTCGCCGCAAAAAGACAAGTCCGCGCATGAATTCCCATTCCGGATCGCTCCCTAATATCCTGTTCGAGGACAGCCGCATCATCGCGTTTGACAAGCCGTCCGGCCTGCTCGTTGCGCCGGACCGCTGGGACAATGACCGGCCGAACCTGATGGCCCTTATCCACGAGCGGTATTCCCCAGACTGCTTCAATGCGCACCGGCTGGATGCCGCCACCAGCGGTGTTCTTCTCTGCGCCAGGGACAAGGCCGCCCTGAAGGAACTGGCCGCGCAGTTTGAAACGCGCTCGATTCGAAAGCGCTACCTGGCCCTTGTCCGGGGGGCGCCTGTCCGCGACGAATCCGTCATAGACGCGCCCCTTGCCGAAGACCCGGCCCGGCCCGGCGCGATGCTGGTTGCCGGGGGCGGCAAGGCAGCCGTGACGCGCGTCGCGGTTATCGAGCGCTTCCGCGGCTGGAGCCTGGTCGAGGCATGGCCGCAGACCGGGCGAACTCACCAGGTCCGGGCGCACCTGGCGCATGTCGGCTGCCCGATAGTATGCGACCCTCTCTACGGCAACGTCGCGCCCCTTTTCCTTTCGCGCCTGAAGCCCGGCTATCGCCAGACCAAGCAGGTCGAGACGCCGCTGATGGGGCGCCTGGCCCTGCACGCCGAACGGATCGAATTCATCAACCCGTCCGACGGCATGGAGCGCGCCGTCCTTTCGCCCATGCCCCGGGATTTCGAGATCGCCCTGAAATACTTGCGCAGGTTCGCGCCGGCCTGATTCCATTGCCGGCAGCGGCGCGCGGTTTTTGCCGTTACGATTAGCCTTGTGTTTCAGAGCCCGGAGTGGGAGATTTTCCTTTTGCATTACGCCTCGCCTTGCTCTGAAACTCTTCTTTCTTGCCTCTGGATTGCCGGGAAACAATGGCGGGGCAGCCATCGATAACACGGAGGAGCGCAGCGTGAACATGAAACGAAACGGTTTTCAGTCTTTCTTCGGCTTTCGCCTGGCCCTTCTTGGCGCAGGATTCGCGGCGGCGGCCCATGCGAATTGTGCGACCCTTGCCATACCGCTTGAGAACAAGACGGGCTTGGACCCGTCCCGGTACACGATATACGTGCTGGGCTATTCCACGGGCAGGACAACGCCCACAATTGTTCCGCCAAAGGTGCTGACGGCAGGCGGCATGGGCAAGACCGGGCGGTTTGTCAACACCCCGCCGAATTCCATCGGCGGGTCCGGGAGTGAAATCCCGCTTTACATCAATTCCTTCAAGCTTGGCGAGGAGATCACGAGCATTGTCAT
>JAAZAB010000240.1 GCA_012514555.1 Lentisphaerota bacterium | reverse complement strand
GGACTACATCGCCGCGCACAATCTGGAGCCGAAACGGTATGTCTGGAGGGCGGACGGCATGGCGATCCTGGAAAAGATACGGCGCGCCAGACAGAAACTCGCGGAGGCGCAATAGACAACCCCATTTAAGGGACAGGGCACTAGAACCATGCTGAATAGCAGCTTCGGGACAAAGGTAGCAATCCTGTCGGAATACGTCAACAGGAAATGTTGGGAAATGCCGGAAACCGGTGATCGGCTAGCGACAGGGGGGCGGCGGACGGACAGGGAACGGGGAAAAGTGGAAGTCGCCGCGCCCTTGCCGCGCCCTTGCGCGCTCGCCCTGTAGCCGCGGCCGGAGACCGCGGCCGTCACGCGCCGCATTAAGGTTAAGGGCAGGTGCAACGGCCGCGGCGGGCACCGCCGCCGCCGCCGCCCTTGCCGCCGTGGCCACGACCCGTCGGCGTGCGGGATGAATTTCTTGCCGCCTCCCGGCTGGTGTTTTTAAGCGCCTCGTTCGCGGCTGAAGCAGTGGCCGGGGACTGCTCGTGAATCACGCTTCCCTCGGGCCCGTAGGTTTCAACTTTAATCACTTTTCCGTTGAGATCGGTGGTTGTGTAAACGGTTTTTATCACGTTCCCGTTCTTGTCGGTGGTCTCTGTCAAGGTAGTCTTGCCCTTGCTATCGGCCACATAGCCCTTAACCGTGGTTTTTTCACCGCTTCCGGCGGATGTGCCGGAGTTTTGTTCCGGCAAGGAAGGTGTTTCTACAAAAGCCTGTTCCGGGGCTTCGCTTTCAGGCGTCTGTTCCGGGTTTTCCTTTTTCGTTTCCGGCTTCGGTTTCTCGTTCTTCGGAGCCTCGTGCGTCCTGACGGCGGCAGCGGCGTTTTTGTAGGTGTTTTCCACTTCTCCGAGCATCTTTCGCTCCTGTTTCAATTCTTCCAAAATAGGCCCGAAGGTTTTGATCATTTCGTCGCAGGCGTTCCATATCCGGTTGGAATCCCGGATTGTCAAGGCGGTTTTTCGTAGAGCCGCCGCTTCCTCCTTGCACTTGTACATGTCCCTAAGCATGAGAACGACATCTTTGGTCAGGCCGCCGGGAAGCAGCTCCTCCATGGCCTGGTCCGTAAGTTTTTTTTGGATAGCGTCGATGAGTTGTCCGCAGGCTTTGACGGATTTTTTTCCCGCGGCCTCCTGGAGCTCGTAAAACTGGTCGTAGGACTCCTTGACCTGCTCAAACATGTTCTTGTTCCGCGCCTGGGCCTCCTTAATAATCCGTTCCCCATCCGCCTGCAGCCCGTAGGTTTTAAGATTTTCCGCATTCCGCTTTATGGTGGCGGAATCGTTGTTCTTAATGGCCGTTTTAAGTTCGGACATGCACCGCTGGTAGGAGTCGGCCGGCATCGTCGGGGGAAGAGCGAAAAGAGCGGCGGGAAGACAGGACAGAATCAGCAAGCGAAGAAAAGTTCTCATACAAGGCACCTCCTTCGGTAAACACCAGTGAAACGGCTGACACGTGACATGAAACCGCTTTTCAGACGGCGCGGACACATGCCCGCTGAAACCGGCCCGAACGCGCATTTTCATTTTTGCAGGGTAAAGGATAGCAAAGCAGGGATTGCGGAGTCAAGCGGCAAGAAACGGCCCCGGCGGGTCAGTACAGGCTCAAGCCGAACCTGGCATAGGCGTCGCGCATCTGCTCCGGGGCCAGCTCCTGCGCCGTCACCCCCTGCGCGGTGAATTCCTTGTACACGTTGCCGTCCAGCGTGATCCGCCCCCCGGCGGTCTTCAGGGAGAACATCTCCCGCTTGTTGAAGGGAGAGTCGGGGTGCCGCTCGCAGTAGAAGTTGAGGGCGGTGAAGTCGGCAATCAACTGGGGTTCCCGGGTGAAGGAGTAGAAATCGCGCCATGCCCCCTTGTGGTAGTCCATCAGCACCCAGCCGAGGAAATCATCCTTGCGGAACCGGTACGTCTCGCCGAACTGGGGAAACTCGCGGTTCTCCAGCAGCGGCACCGGCTCCCGCGGGCAGCTCTGTCCGATGCCCGCGTCGCACAGCCAGAGTCCGTCCGTCGCCTTGACGAGGAGCACCCGGTGACGGCGCATGGGAATGGCGGCCTCGCCCCGCAGGTACCGGGCCGCCAGGTCCGTCACCTCGTAGCCCAGTTCCCGCAGCAGGGCGCCGAAGCCTCCGTTCAGCTCGAAACAGAGTCCTCCCCGGCGCCGGGAGACGATCTTCTCGAAGAGCGCATCGGGTTCCAGGGAGGTTGGGGTACCCCGGATCATGTCCAGGTTCTCGTACGGCACGGTCGTGCAGTGGGCGAACTGGAGCTTCCGCAGAAGCCCGGAATCGGGCACAGCGTATTCAGGCGGTTCCAGTCCGATCCGTTCAAAGTAGGCCGCGGTATTCATCCGTTGACTCTCGCTGCCGCTTGCGGGATCGCCGTTCACTGCGCCAGCAGGGCGCGCGCCTGGGCCGCGACGTTGTCGGCCGTGAAGCCGAAGTGCGCGGCCAGCGCCTTGTAGGGCCCGGAGGCGCCGTAGGTGTCGAGCGTGACGGTGCGTCCGCGGCGGCCGGTGTAGCGTTCCCAGCCGAACGAACAACCCGCCTCGACCGCCAGCCGTTTGCCGCAGGCCGGGTCGAGCACCGCGTCGCGGTACGACTGCGGCTGCGCCTCGAAGCGCTCCCACGACGGCATGCTGACCACCCGCGCGTTGACGCCGTCGAGCCGCTTGGCGGCCGCCAGGGCGAGCTCGACCTCGGAACCGGAGGCCAGCAGAATGATCCCGGGCGTTCCCGTGCCGCTCTGCCACAGGGTGTAGGCCCCCTTCTCCAGGTTGGCCGCGGGCGGATAGACGCCGCGCGGGATCACCTCCATGTTCTGCCGCGTGAGCAGCAGCGCCGTCGGTCCCCCGGTGTTCCGCAGCGCGGCGGCCCAGGCGGCGGCGGTCTCGGTGGGGTCGGCGGGCCGGAAGACCGTGATCCCGGGGATGCAGCGCAGGGCGGCGAGCTGCTCGACCGGCTCGTGGGTCGGGCCGTCCTCGCCGACGTAGAAGCTGTCGTGGGTGAAGACGTAGATCACCGGCAGCTTCATCAGCGCCGCCAGCCGGATCGCCGGACGGCAGTAGTCGGAGAAGACGAAGAACGTGGCGCCGAAAACGCGGAACCCGCCGTGCAGGGCGATGCCGTTCATGACGGCGCACATGCCGAACTCGCGCACGCCGAAGTGGAAGTTGCGCCCGGCGAACGCGCCCGGGGCGATGTCGCCCATCCCCTTGAGGGTCGTCATCGTGCTGGGCGCGAGGTCGGCCGAGCCGCCGACCAGGAAGGGGAGGGCGGGGGCGATGGCGTTCATCACCGCGCCCGACGCCGAGCGCGTGGCCACCGCCTTGGCCGGGTCGAAGACGGGGAGCAGGGCGTCGAGGTTCTCCGGCAGCGCGCCGCTCATGTGGGCCTGCCAGCGCGCCGCGTCATCGGGGTGCGCCGCCGCCCACGCATCGAAGGCGCGCCTCCAGGCGCGCGCCGCGCGGCGCATCTTGGCGGCGCGGGCGGCGAAGAGGCCGCGCACCGCTTCGGGAACCGTGAACGTCTGGTCGGCCGGCAGTCCGAGCGCCTGCTTGGTGAGCCGCACCTCTTCCTCGCCGAGCGGCGCGCCGTGGACCTCGTGGCTGTCGGCCTTGTTGGGCGACCCCTTGCCGATCAACGTGTTGCAGATGATGCAGACCGGCTTGCCGCTGAGTTTGAGCGCCTTGCGGATCGCCTTGTCGATGGCGCCGAAGTCGTGGCCGTCGATCTC
>JAAZAB010000022.1 GCA_012514555.1 Lentisphaerota bacterium | reverse complement strand
GGGCCGCGGTTTCGGAACGGAGCACGCGCGGGCCGAAGGATACCGGCCTGGCGCCGGCCGCGACGGCGGCGTCAAGTTCCCGGGGCGTGAAATCGCCCTCGGGCCCGACGAGAAGCGCGACGGATTTTGGCGCGGCGCCGCGCGTTTCCGCAAGCGCCTCCCGCATGGGCCGCGCGCCCGGGCGCAGGGCGCCCACCAGGCAGAGCTCATACTGGCGGAGGATAGGAAGAAGGTCGGATAGCCTCGCGGCCGGGGCGATCTCGGGAATCCGGTTGTCGCCGCATTGCTTCGCGGCGCCGATGGCGATGGCGCGCCACCGCTCCCGCCTGGCATCGGCGTCCGCCCGGCCCGCGCGCCAGACCACGCGTTCGCTCAGCACCGGGACGATTGCGCACGCGCCCAGCTCCCCGGCCTTCTGCAGGATCCACTCGAAGCTCTGCGGCTTTGGGACGGCCTGCATCAGCGTCACGGCCACGGCGGGCGGCGGGTCTTCGCGCCGGCTGGCCGGGTCAATGCTCACAACGACCCGCCCGCGGCCGGCGGAGAGGATGCGCGCCGCGGCCGATGCGCCGCGCCCGTCGAACACGATCACCTCGTCGCCGGCCCTCGCGCGAAGCACGCGCGCCAAATGCCCGGCCTCGCCATCCGGCAGCTCGATCTCGCCGCAGCGCCACTGTTCAGGCTCGACATAGCAGCGGATCATGGCTTTTCGGATTTCTTGCGGCGATCGAGAAACTCATCCGCGCGCCGGTTAAAGGCGTTGACGTCGGGAAAACAGGCGCCGGAAAAGGCGTCAAACAGCTCCCTGACCTTCTTCTTCTGGCTGCCCGACAAATTCTTGGGCGTCTCAATCCGGATGCGGACGTGGAGGTCCCCCCTGTTCCGGTCGTTGCCAAGCTCCGGAATGCCCTTGCCCCGGAGGCGGTACATCCGCGCGTTTTCCGCTCCGGGTTCGATCGAAAGGCGCGCGGCGCCGTCAAGGGTGGGGACCTTGATCTCGCCGCCGAGCATGGCCGTGCTCAGCGGCACCGGGATCTCGCAGAACATATCCTCGCCCTGGCGCTGAAAGATGTCATGCGGCCGGACATGCAGCACCACGTAAAGATCCCCGGGCTGCCCGTTGCGCGAGCCGCTTTCGCCCTTGCCGGACAGGCGCAGCCGCGAGCCCGTGTCCACGCCGGGAGGTATCTTGAGCGTTATCTTGCGCCGCGCCTTGACCGCGCCCGCTCCTCCGCAGGCCCGGCACGGGCGCACCACGATTTCGCCGCGGCCGGAGCAGACCGGGCACTCCTGCTGCATCCGGAAGAACCCGCTCGATGTGACCACCGCGCCGCGCCCGCCGCAGTGCTTGCAGGTTTCTTTTTTCGTGCCCGGCTCCGCGCCCGAGCCGCGGCAGGCCGGGCATTCCTCCGACACCGGCAGCACGATCTCGCGCTCCACGCCGAACGCGGCCTCCTCGAATTCGATTTCAAGGTCGTAGCGAAGGTCGGCGCCGCGCGAGGCGCGCGTCGAGCCGGACCGGCGGCCCTCGCCGCCGCCGAAAAACTGCTCGAAAATGCCGCCGAACAGGTCCTGCAGATCGGATACGTGCGTGAAGTCGCGCGAGAAGTCGAAGCCGTTCGGGCCGAACGAGGACTTCACCCCTTCATGCCCGAACCTGTCATACTGCCGGCGCTTGTCCGCGTCGCTCAGGATTTCATAGGCTTCCGAGATTTCCTTGAATCGCTCCTCGGACGCCTTGTTCCCCGCGTTGCGGTCCGGGTGATACTTCATGGCCAGCTTGCGGTAGGCATTCTTGATTTCCTCGTCCGAGGCGGTCCTGGCAACCTCGAGCACTTCGTAATAATCACGCTTGGCTGCCATGGCCTACCCCCCGGCCTTTGGTTTTGCCGGCGCGGGCGCCTGCGCGGGGCCGGACGAGACAATTACCCGCGCGGCCCTGAGCAGCCGGTTCTTCAGGAGGTATCCGCGGCGGATTTCAACAAGCACTTCGCCTTCGGGCGCCGTCTCCGACGGCAGCACGCCGACCGCTTCCGCGGTCAGCGGATCAAAGGGCTTTCCCACGGTTTCCACGCGCACAAGGCCGAAATCCGCCAGCACGTCGGAGAACTGCCGGATGATCATCCGGAACCCTTCAAGAACGGACTTGGAGGCGTGGTGCTTCTCGCCCGCCTCGGCGCCGAGCAGCGCGTTGTCAAGCACCGGCAGAAGGCGGGAGATGAGCTCGGAGTTCGCCTGCTCGAAGATTTCGGTTTTTTCCCGGATAACGCGCTTCCGGTAATTGTCGTAATCCGCCATGAGCCGGACAACCTGCATCTGAAGGGATTCCAGCGACTGATCCACCTTGCCCGCCGGGCCTTCGGCCTGGTTCCCGGGCGAATCGGCCGCGGCCGCCTCTTCCGGGGCCGGGGCGGCGGGCGCGATTTCCGGCGCGGCCTCGGGCCGGCCCGCGCTTTCGGGCGGGCCTTCATCGCCGGGGCGGGGCTCTGCGGGCGGGGGGGGCTGCTGGGTGTGCCTGGATTTTGTCATGATGCTCTCAGTCTCCCTGGCTGCGCCGCAGGACGAAAAGCGTCATGTCGTCCGCGGGGTGTGTTGTGCCGCCCACAAAGCGGAAGAGCTCACGCTTGATGAACTCCAGGCGGGCGGACGCAGATTCGTCGGGGATCGGGGCGAGGGCGGCCTTGCGCAGGGCTTCAGGGCCCCATTCCTCTCCGTCCGGGCTTGCGGCTTCCGTGACGCCGTCGGTGTACGCGATCAGCGTGTCGCCCTGCCGCAGGGTGATGGATTTCTCTTCCAGTGCGGCTTCGAAGGTTTCGGGATCGGAAATGCTGAACGCAAGCCCGCCGGATTCGACCTGCGCGGCGGCCGCGCCGCCGGCGCTGACCAGCAGCGGCTTAAGGTGGCCGGCGCGCGCCAGGGTGAGGCGGAAATCGCGCTGGTCGAGAACCGCGTAGAGCACGCTGATGAACATGTCCTCGTAGCGGTCCTCCGAAAGCGTGCGGTTGATGGCGCACAGCACCTTTGCCGGGCTGAGGCAGCCCGGCGCCTGCGCGCGGAACAGGCTCCGGCAGATCGACATCACCAGCGCGCCCGTGACGCCCTTGCCGGACACGTCGGCGATGACCAGGCCCAAGTGGTTTTCGTCGACGCGTATGGCGTCGTAGTAGTCCCCGCCAACCTCCCTCGCGGGCGCGTTGAAGGCGGCCAGGTCCACGCCGGGAATGGCCGGCAGCTCGCGGGGCAGCAGCGCGTTCTGGATGCGGCGGGCAAGGTGAAGGTCGTAGTCAAGCAGGCGCTTCTGATTGAGCTCCTCGTTGAACTGCGCGAAATGAATGGTGAGCGATGCCTGGTCGGCCAGGGCCTGGACCAGGTTCAGGTCGGCCTGTGCGAACGGACGGTCGTCGCTGCGGTTGACCAGGAGCAGAACGCCGAGCACGGAGCTCTTGAAGCGCATCGGCGCAAGCAGCAGGGAATCCACGCGCAGGGCGTCCGGGTCGAAGACGGGCACGCGCGGATCTCGCGCGGCGTCTTCAAGCAGCAGCGGCGTTCCCCGGGCCGCAACCTCTCCGACGAGGCCCTGACCGACGGTCACGCTCCTGGAGCGGACAAGTGAATCGAGGTATCGGTGCTTGCTCGCGGCCGCGTCCCATTCGGCCTGGGAAAACCCGCCGGCCACGGGCGGGAACATCGCCGACACCGCGCGCGCCGCCATGGTTTCTCCGCCGGCGTTCGTGAAGTAGATGGCGCCGGAGCAGGCGCGGGTCGTCTGCATGCCGTAGTAGAGCACTCGCTCCAGCAGGAAATCCACCTGGGCCAGGTCGGATTCCACAAAGGCCTCGCTGACGTCGTGCACGAAATTGTAGACGACCTCGCGCTCCTGGACCAGCTGCTCGCGCTGCCGGACCAGCCGCCGCAGCGCCGCAAGGGCCGCCGCCAGCATCGCGCAGACGGCGACTATCCCGAGGATGGCCGGCTCGCCCGCGCTCATGCTTCGCCTTCCCCGGCAGCCCCGCTTGCGTCGTCGCGGCGGAGAAACTCCAGCACGTCCTTGAAGCGCCGCGCGTTGGCTTCCGAGAGCTCGCTGAGGGATTCGTGGGCCTCGATCATGGTGAGGCGGGTCTCGCCGCGGCCGGGCGGCGGCTTGGGCCGCAGCGGCTGGAGCCCGTCAGTACCTTCCGGCAAAAAAGCGAGGTCGTCCGGCGCTGACGAATGCAGCGCCATCAGCCGGTCCAGCCCGAGGGTTGAGAGCGTGTCCCGGAGCTTTTCGGAAACGCGGATCACGTCCACTTTCGCCCTCCCCTGGCGATTCATGCGGCCGGCCAGGCCGGCCATGACGCCCAGGAACGTGCTGTCCACGGCGGAACATTCGCGCAGGTCCAGCACCAGCCGGCGGCAGCCTTCCTCGATGGCCAGCGCGGCGAACTGCTTGAGAAGCGGGCCGAGGGCGAAGTTGCCCGGGCCGCGGACCGCGATCCGCACGACGCGTTTGGCGCCGCCCGCGAACAGGCCCTGTTCAATGTCGCCTGTCTTGTCCGCCATGAATTCCTCTCGCTTCAATCTTCGTCCGTGTCCTGCGCGGTGTCCGCGCCTTCGACGGCGATGACGCATTCGCCCTTGAGCTTTCTGCGGCCCTGCAGCCCGGTCCGGCTCTCGAGCTCCGCGCGGAGTTCGCCGGGAGTGCCCCAGAGGCATTCCTCGTTCAGCTTGGTCAGCTCCCTCCCGACGAATGCGCGGCGATCCCCGAACGCCTCGGACATCTCGCCGAGCAGCGCCGCTATCCGAAACGGCGATTCGAAGAAGATCACGGGGCAGCGCTCTTCCGAAAGTTCGGCAAGCCGCCGCCTGCGCCTGCCCGGCTTGCGCGGCAGGAAGCCCTCGAAATGATAGCCGCGCCCCGCAAAGCCGCACAATGCCGCCGCCGCTGTCACCGCCGAGGGGCCGGGCAATACGGTGACGCGCACGCCCAGCTTCCGGCAGGCGTCCACAATGCGCGGGCCCGGGTCCGAAACCCCGGGCATGCCGGCGCTTGTCACCAGGGCCAGGCGCGCCCCCGCACGCAGCCTTTCCATGGCCATGCGCACGCGAGATGCCTCGTTGAACTTGTGGCAGCTGACAAGCGGCCCCCTGATCCCGAAGCGGGCCATCAGCTTGAGAGTGTGCCTCGTGTCCTCGGCAAAAATGACATCCGCCCCCCTCAAGGCCGCAAGCGCGCGCGGGCTGATGTCGTCCAGGTTTCCTATCGGAGTCCCAACTATGTAGACGCCGCTTTCCATTGATGCCCGCGCTCGCGAAATCCGGCGCGCGAGCAACCGAATTACAACAAAAAAAACATTTTGACAACCATTATTTTCAAGGTACAGTAATCGCCTATCAACCGCTTGGTCTTTGCGGAGGATTTATGGCAAAGAATATAGTTCTGATCGCGCTGGTCTTGACGCTAATATTGAGCGGTGTTTCCGTGTGGTTCGCCTACAGCCTGTTCACGCAGCGGGAGGAACTCAAGGGCAGGACGCAGAAGCTCGAGGCCGCGATACACCAGGTGGCGGCAAATACCGAGCAGGGCGAAAACTCGGAAAAGCGCGTCACCATACCCCCGGATCAGCTGAAAACCTTCAAGGTCAAGCCCGACGGCCCTCAGCAGACCATGGACCAGCCGCTGAGCCTCCTGGTGGCGGCCACAGCCAGCCAGATGCAGAGCCTGCTGTCCACTCGCGCAACCCTGGAGGAAACTAAGAGGATTCTGGCCGAAACGCAGGAGAAGCTGGCCAAGACCGAATCCGACCTCTCGGCGTCCCAGGCCAGGGTGGCCGACCTGACGGCGACGGTGGCGGCCCGGGACAACACCATCGTCGAGAAGGAATCCGCCATCAAGGTCCTTGAAACCGACATCGCGAGGAAGGACGTGGAGCTTGCCGAGAAGCAGCGGAGCATTGAGGACCAGGCCGTGGAAATCGAGGTGCTCAACACGGCGAACAGCGACAAGGAAGTCCGCATCGCGGAGCTTGAGGAAAAGCTCCGTCCAAAGGGCCCGGAAGGCAAGGTCAAGCCGGGCAAGCAGGGTGAACTGGTCTTTGTCAGCGAGGACTGGAATTTCGTGATCTTCGCGCTCCCGGAAAACATGGAAGGCGAAGTCTCCACGGGCCTGACCCTGATGGTGCATCGCGCGGATCAGCTGGTCGGCAAGATCAGGGCTACAACGGTGCTCCAGGAAAAGAAGCTGGTGATAGCGGAAATTCTCAATGATTTCCAGAAAATGTCTTTCAAAAAGGGCGATGGCGTGCTCTATTGAAGAAGCGCCGCTTGAGCCCGCCCGGGTCCGGGGCTGCCGCCCGCAATTCCCAAGCCTGACCGCTTTCATTTTCAGTAAGGCGGATGGCTTGCCGGTTCTCGCGGGCGCCCTGCTGCTGATCGGCATTGCCGCGACTGTTCTTTCCGGGTGCAAGACGGCCAGGAGGGAGTCGGACCTGCCGTGGAACCAGCGGCAGACATGGGAAGGCGCCCCTGCACTGCCGGCCGGCTTCGGCTCGCACTGATTGCCCCGGCTATTTCAAGCCTTTTGCGATCATGATTTCGGCGATCTGGATCGCGTTTGTCGCGGCGCCCTTGCGTATGTTGTCGCCGCAGACAAACAGGGCGATGCCGTTCCTCGCGCTCGGATCGGCCCGGATGCGGCCGACCAGCACATCGTCCACGCCGCTGGCGAGAATCGGCATCGGATACTCGTCGGCCTCGACGTTGTCGCAGAGCCTTACGCCCGGGGCTTGTGCGAGGATTTCGCGGGCTTGCCCGGGACTCATTGGCTTTTCGAATTCCACGAAGAGCGCCTCGCAGTGGGCGTTGAACACGGGCACGCGCACGCACGTGGCGCAGACGCGGATGCGCCTGTCGCCCAAAATCTTCCGGGACTCGTTGAGCATCTTGAGCTCCTCGGTGGTGTTTCCGCCGTGCTCGCCCTTGAGCCCGCCGATCCTGGGAATG
>JAAZAB010000239.1 GCA_012514555.1 Lentisphaerota bacterium | reverse complement strand
CCGACATCCGGGACCTGGAGCGGCTCGTGGCGCGCCTCGGCACGGGCGGCAACGCGCGCGACATGCGCGGCCTTGGCCAGTCGCTTTCCGCGCTTCCAAGGGTCAAGAACCTGCTTGCCGGCTGCGCGAACCCGCTCCTGCGCGAGCTCTCGGACCAGGTTTCGCCGCTCCCCGACCTGGCCGCGCTCATCGAGCGCGCCATCGTGGACGAGCCGCCCATTCCCGTAAAGGAAGGCGGCATCATCAGGCGCGGCTATCACGCCGAGCTCGATGAGCTGCGCGACCTTGCCGCCCAGGGCCGCACCTGGCTCGCGGAATACCAGGCCAGCGAACAGCAGCGAACAGGAATCAAGACCCTCAAGGTCCGCCACAACAGCGTGTTCGGCTATTACATCGAGCTTTCCCGCGGCCAGGCCGAAAACGCGCCGGCCGAGTACGTGCGCAAGCAGACGCTCGTCAATGCCGAGCGCTACATCACGCCCCAGCTCAAGGAATACGAGAACAAGATCGTCGGCGCGCAGGACCGGGCCATGGCCATAGAGTATGATCTCTTCCTTGAGCTTCGCGCCGCCTGCGCCAGGGAAGGCGAGGCCATCCAGGCCTCGGCCGGGGCGCTCGCCGCCATGGACGTCCTCGCCGCCTTCGCGGAACGCGCCCTGGCCCTGCGCTACGCGCGCCCGGCCGTCACGGACTCCGCGCGCATCCTGATCAGGGACGGGCGCCATCCGGTGGTGGAACAGATGCCCGGCGCCGACCGCTTCGTGCCGAACGACATCCTCCTTGACGGCGGGGAAAACCGCCTCATCCTGCTGACCGGTCCCAACATGGCGGGCAAATCAACGTTCATCCGCCAGGTCGCCGTCATCGTCATCATGGCCCAGGTCGGATCCTTTGTGCCTGCCGCCTCGGCCGAGATCGGCGTCGTGGACCGCGTGTTCACCAGGGTCGGAGCCAGCGACGACCTTGCGCGCGGCCGCAGCACTTTCATGGTCGAGATGCAGGAGACGGCCAACATCCTCAACAACGCCACCGCGCGCAGCCTTGTCGTTCTCGACGAAATTGGCCGGGGCACGAGCACATTCGACGGAATCAGCATCGCATGGGCAGTGGCGGAAAACCTGCACGACCGCATCCGGGCCAAGACCCTTTTCGCGACGCATTACCACGAACTGACCGACCTTGCTCTCACCCTCAAAGGCGTTCGCAACTACAACGTGCTCGTCCGGGAAGCCGGGGACAAGATCGTCTTCCTGCGAAAGATCGTGCCGGGCAGCGCGGACAAGAGCTACGGCATCCAGGTCGCGCGCCTGGCCGGCTTGCCCGGGGAAGTGATAGACCGCGCAAAGGAAATCCTCCTCAACCTGGAGGAGGGCGAGTTCGCCGACTCGGGCCAGCCGAAGCTCGCGCGGCACAGGCCGCGCAAGGAGGCGTTCGACAAGATGCAGCTCACGCTATTCGATCTTTCAAACCCGCCGGACGGGAAAGCCGGTAAACAGTGAGCTGTGTTCCTTATGCACCTTTTATTCATAAATCACAGCAAAGGCAGCGGCATTTACGGCATCGAGCAGTGGATGCTCCGCATGGGGCGGGAACTGGTCCGCCAGGGCCATTGCGCATCCATCGCATGCCGGGCCGAATCGGGGCTCTTCGAAGCCGCCCCTGAATTCGGAATTGAGCCGCATGCGCTCCCGATAAGGTCGGCAATGGAGCTTGCGGCCGCCCTGCGCCTTCGAAAGTTACTCGTCAGCGGACACATAAATGCCGTTATCGGCAAGACCTACAAGGGCGTGAGGGTCGCGGCCATGGCGCGAATCGGGCTTGGCATTCCGCTGTTTTGCAGGCGCGGAAACCCTCTTGACGTTCGAAACACGCTCCGGCACAGGCTGACGCTCGGCCTCACCGGCGCCCGCATCATCGCCCCTTCGCAGGCGGTCAAGAACTCCTTTTGCGAAGCGCCCTGGCTCAATCCGGAGCGCGTGCATGTGCTGCGCCACGGAATCGATCCGGCGGAATACGGGGATGTCGCGCCGCAAGCCGTTTCTGGCTGCGAAGCGCTCATCCTTTTCGCCGGCAGGCTCGCGCCGGTCAAGGGCGTTGACGTGCTGTTGAGCGCATGGGCAGAGGTGATCCGCGAAAGGCCGAACGCGCGACTGGTCATCCTGGGCTCGAAGGAAGCCGTGGATTACGAGGGCATGGCCAAAGCCCTGGGCATCCAGGACACCGTCGCGTGGGCCGGCTACAAGAAAGACATCCGGCCGTGGCTTGCCGCCGCGGATTTGCTGGTTATGCCCTCGCGCACGGAAGGCGCCGGCCTCGCGGCGCTCGAAGCCATGGCCATGGGCAGGGCGGTTGTTGCATCTCGCGCGGGCGGCATTCCGGAATATGTCAGGGACAACGACTGCGGCCTCCTGGTCGAGCCCGAAAATCCGGGCGCGCTGGCCCGGGCACTGCTCCGGCTCATCGCCAATCCGGACGAACGTGCGCGCATGGGCCAGGCCGGCCGGCGCCGCGCGTTTTCGGAATTCAGCCTGGCCGCCTCGGCGCGGACATTGATCTCCTGGATTCAGCCTGCGCGGACATAGCAGGAACAAGGGTTCGAAACAGAAGACAGTATTCAGAAGAACAGGAAAGATGCGTCAGCGCACACATTGGCTTTCCTGGCACAGCCGCGCAACAAAGTCTCTTAAGCTTTTCGCTTGCATATCAACCCATGTATTCCTTATTGTGTTGGCTGTTTTATTGGACAACCCGGCTGCAAGAATTATTTTCCTAAGTTATAACCCCTTTATAATTAACGCCTTGCCCCGGTAGCTCATCTGGACAGAGCGACAGATTCCTAATCTGTAGGTAGTGGGTTCAAGTCCCGCCCGGGGTACCACCAAAAAATTCCGTCTTGGAGGGCGGACGGCCCCGGCCGCCGTTTGCGTGCGAAAGCGCGCCGCACAGCGGCGCGGCTACAGCAGAGCCCTTCGATCGTTGCTTGCCGCGCTGCAGAGCAGCGCGGTGCGAGACGGATTCAGCCGCGCATCAGTGCTTGGAAGCCGGCTCGTCAAGCGGCTTCTGATGATAATGCGTATGCAGCAGGTGGTGTGATTTTTCGCCAAGCGGCTTGATCAGGAATTCCTTGTAAATCTGAGTGATGGCCGGGTTGTCGTGCGACTTGCGCATCGGGCGGCCCTCGTCTTCCTTGTAAATCGCCTTGATCCTGGCCTTGCGCACAGCGTCGGTGGTCATGCGCGGCTGCCCGCCGCCGCCGATGCAGCCGCCCGGGCAGCACATTACTTCGATGAAATGGTAGCCGCCCTTGCCGGCGGCAACCTGCTCGCAAATCCTGCGCGCATTGGACAGCCCGTGCGCCACGGCCACGCGCGCGGTCACGCCCTCGAGGAACTTCCAGTCCGGCAGGCAGTTTTCAAACTTCAGCTCCGCCTCCTTCAGTCCCTTCAAGCCCTGGATCGGCTTGACATGCAGCTTGTCCGTGGGCAGCGGGCGGCCGGTGACGACCTCGTAGACCGTGCGAAGCGCGGCTTCCATCACGCCGCCGGTGTTGGCGAAGATATCCGCCGCGCCGGTGGACATTCCCATGGGCGCATCCTGTTCGCCGTCCGGCAGGTTGACGAAATCAATGCCGGCCTCCTTGATCATGCGCCCAAGCTCGCGCGTGGTCAGCACGTAGTCAACGTCCTTGAACCCGGACGCGTTCATTTCCGGGCGGTCGCACTCGAACTTCTTGGCAGTGCAGGGCATGACGGAAACCACAACCATTTTTGCCGGGTCAATGCCGGCCTTCTGCGCGTAATACGTCTTGGCCAGGGCTCCGAACATCTGCTGCGGCGACTTGCACGTGGAAATGTTTGGAATCAGCTGCGGGAAATAATATTCCATGAAGTTCACCCAGCCCGGCGAGCAGCTGGTGAACATGGGCAGGTGAGAGTCTTTCTTTTCCACCAGCGCCTGCTGCAGGCGGGTCAGGAGCTCGTGCCCCTCCTCGATGATGGTTAGGTCGGCCGTGAAGTTGGTGTCAAACACCTTTGCAAAGCCCAGGCGCCGCAGGGCGGTGACCATTTTGCCCGTGACGCCCGTGCCCGGCTTCAGCCCGAAGCACTCGCCGAGCGCCGCGCGAATGGCCGGCGCCGTCTGCACGACCACGTGCTTCGACGGGTCGTCAAGCGCCTTCCAGACATCGGCGATGGCGTCCTGCTCGTAAATGGCGCCAACAGGGCAGACGGCCGAGCACTGGCCGCACTGCACGCAAACGGCGTCGCAGAGGTTCTCGCCGGCCCCGGCGCCGATGACGGTGTCAAAGCCGCGCAGCCTGGGCGCAAGGCTTCCCACGCCCTGCACGTCCTGGCAGGCGGCCACGCAGCGGCGGCACAGGATGCACTTGTTCATGTCGCGCACGATCGCGCTCGTGGACTTGTCAACGGGCTTCTCCTCGCCCATGAAGGGAAATCTCACCTCGGTGATGCCCATATCCGAGGCAAGCGTCTGAAGCTCGCACTGCCCGTTGCGGACGCAGGCGTTGCAGTCCCACGGGTGGTTGGCCAGCATCAGCTCCACCGACATCCGGCGTGCCTCGCGGGCAGTGCGCGAATTGGTGCGCACCACCATGCCCTCCGCAACAGGGGTCACGCACGAAGGCTGCAGGGCGCGGGCGCCGGCAATCTCCACCAGGCAGACCCGGCAGGAGCCGGGGCTGGACACGCCGTCAAAATGGCACAGGGTGGGTATCTTGATGCCGGCCGAAGCGGCCGCGTCGAGCACGGTTGTGCCGGGCTGCACGCTGACCGGCTGGTTGTCTATCGTCAATTTAATGGCCATATTCTCTCTCCTCATGTTTGACATGCTTGAAAAACAAGTTCCTTCAGATTGCGGCCGACAAATCCGCGCGCAGGCTGCGGGCCATGCGCGGGCGCGCCGCATTACTGTCCACGCCCGATAGGATGTCGTCCTTGAAATACCGCCAGGCCGACATGATGGGCGCGGCCGGAGATTGCCCCAAGGGACAGAACGCGCTGGACTTGAGGGCAAGCGCCACTTCCTGCATCAGCCCGGGATCGTCCTTGTAGGCCTTGCCGTCTTTCAGGCGCCCGGTTATGTCGCGGAGAACATGCAGTCCGTTGCGGCAGGGGCCGCAGCGGCCGCAGGACTCGTGATGAAAGAATTTCAGGCAGGCGTGAAGGAAGTCGCGCACGTTCACGCTTTCATTCATGATCAGGATCGCGCCCGAGCCCAGGCTGTGCCCGACTTTTTGCAGCGCGTCATAGTCCAGGGGCACGTCAAGCATTTCCCGCCCCAGGATATCGCCCGCCGTGCCGCCGAGCTGGGCCATGTGGAAGGACCCGGACTGCATGCCGCCGCCGTATTCCTCGATGATTTCACGGAGGGTGACGCCCGCGGGAACCTCGATCAGGCCGGGCCTGTTGATGTGCCCGAGGATCGTGTAGACCTTGGTGCCGGGCGTGCCGGCCGTGCCGAGGCTCTTGAACCAGGCCGCCCCGCGCCGGATGATCGCCGGCACGTTGGCGAGCGTTTCCACGTTGTTGACGTTGGTGGGCATGCCGCGGAACCCGGACTGGGCCGGAAACGGCGGCTTGAGGCGCGGCAAGCCGCGCTTGCCCTCCATGGATTCGATAAGGGCGGTTTCCTCGCCGCATACGTAGGCGCCTGCGCCCTTGCGGATTTCGATGTCAAAATTGAAGCCGCGCCCGAAAATGTTCCGGCCCAGCAGCCCCTTGGCCCGGGCGGCGTCAATGGCGCGCTGCATGCGCTCGATGGAGATCGCGTATTCGCCGCGGATGTACACGTAGCCCCGCGTCGCGCCAATGGCGTAGGCGCAGATGGCCATTCCCTCCAGCACCTTGTGGGGGTCCCCCTCCATGATCAGCCGGTCCTTGAACGTGCCCGGCTCACCCTCGTCCGCGTTGCAGATGACATATTTTTCGCGCGCCTTCACCGGCGCGCAAAAGCTCCACTTCAGGCCGGTCGGGAAACCGGCGCCGCCCCTGCCGCGAAGCCCGGAAGCCTTGACCTCCTCGATCACCTGCGCGGGAGTCATGGCTGTGAGCGCCTGGCCGAGGGCAAAATAGCCGTCGTTGGCAATGTATTCTTCAATGCTGTCCGGGTCAATCCGCCCGCAATTATCAAGCACGACGCGGCCGTGCAACTGGGTGTGCCGGGCGTCCTCGGATTCCGGCGGAGGCGGCGGCTTTTCGCCGGGCAAAATGCGTTCCACATAAGGGCGTCCCTTGACCAGGTGTTCCTCGACAATGCGCGGCACGTCATCCGGCGCCAGGCGTCCGTAGACCACGCCGTCGGGCTGAACCGCGACAACCACCCCGGCATCGGCCGGTCCGAACGATCCGGTTTCGATCACCTTCGCCTCGCCGGCAAGCCCGCGTTTCCCGATTTCCAGGGAAAACCGGTTTTTGACTTCGCGCGCCCCGGCAATGACGGTGTTCGCGTCAATCGGAACCAGCAGAAACATCCGCGGCTTTGACATTGTCCATCTCCTCAAATTTCCACGCGAGCTGGGCGCCCGGCCCATTGAGGAACCCGAATGCCCGCCCTCCATTATTCAGCAATTCCCACGCGCCAAACAACGCTGAACCCGGCACATCGGCACGCCCCGGGGCGCCGTCCTGCTGTCACGCCGCCTTCACCAGGCCGTCAATAATGCCGTTGACCTTTTCCTCAGTCAGGTTCCCGTACACCGTCTCGTCGATCATCATGGCCGGCGCAACGCCGCATACGCCGAGGCAGCTGGTCGTTTCAAGCGTGAACAGCCCGTCGCCCGTGGTGCCCCCGACTGACACGCCAAGCCGCTTTTCAAGCGCGAGCAGGATGTTTTCCGAGCCCTTGATGTAGCACGGCGGGCTTTCGCAGAGGCGAATGACATGCCGGCCGCGCGGGCGCAGGCTGAACATGGAATAGAAACTCGCCGTTCCCACGATATCGGCCACGGTCAGGTTCATGATTCGCGAGAGCTGGACCATGGCGTCGTGGTGCAGGGAGTGGTCCCCGCTGCAGTCCTGCAGGTCGTGCAGTATCTGCAGCAGGTTTTCACGGTCGTTCCCGTGTTTTTCCACAATCTCGGCGATGCTCATGATGCACAACCTTTCACTTTGCGTTATTCATCACTCAACTTGCAGTCGCAGCGCAGGCACCGGCCGGCTTCGCACATGGCGGCCTCCCTGGTGATGGTTTTCTCAACCTCCACGCTGATCAGGCGTTCCGCGGTCGCAAGCAGCGGATATTCGACCGGCATCGACTCCTCGATTTCCCGCTCCATGTTCACTGCAACATCCGGCAGTTCCATTTTTTCCCAGAAGTACTCGCGCTTCCCGGGAAATAAATGCTGGTCAATCGAACGCGCGGCCCTCTGGCCCGCGCCAATGGCTTCAATCACCGTGGCCGGCCCGGCAACCAGGTCGCCGCCGGCGAACAGGCCCGGAACGGGAGTCTCCCCTGTCTTGCTGTTGGCCAGCAGTGCGTTTTCCTTCATTGCCGGCTTGTATTCATCTTCGGCCAGCACTTCACCAGGCGCCGGCTCATGGCCAATGGCCAACAGGATGGTGTCGGCCGTGTATTCCACCTCCGAGCCGGGCACGGGCTCCGGGCGGCGGCGCCCGCCCTTGTCGAACTCGCCAAGCCGCATCTGGCGGATGGTAGCCGCCAGGCGTCCGTCAGGCGCGCGGCGTATGCCTTCGATGTTCTTCAGGAATTCGACCTTTACGCCCTCAGCCTCCGCCTCGCGGATTTCAATGGGATTGGTGGGCATTTCGTTGCGGGTCCGGCGGTAGATGATCTTCACATTCTTCGCGCCCAGGCGCTGTGCCACACGCGAGCAGTCTATCGCGGCATCGCCGCCGCCGATGACAATCACGTCCCGGCCCACGTCGATCTTTTCATTATGCGAAACGCGATTGAGGAACCTGGTGCCGGGATACACCCCTGGCAGATCAGTTCCTGAAATTCGCGGCATGATTTCGTGGTCGGCGCCCATGGAAAGGAAAAACGCCTGAAAGCCCTGCTTCCGCAGGTCAGCCAGGCTGGAAGCCCCGCCGATATTCACCCCAGTCTTGATTTTCAAGCCGAGGCGTTCCAAGTTGTGAATCTCCTTGGCCAGTATCCTGCGCGGCAGGCGGTAATCCGGAATTGCGTAGCGCATCATGCCGCCCGGCTCTTCCTGCCTCTCGAAAACCGTGACGTCATAACCAAGCAGCACAAGGTAATAGCCGCAACTCAGCCCGGCCGGGCCGGCGCCTATCACGGCGACCTTTTTGCCGTTGGGCGGCGCCTTGGCCGGGAAAAGGTCAAGGTAATCGTCGCGCGAGTCGCTCATGAAACGCTTCACAGCGCGCACTGCCAGCGGCCCCTCGAGGTCGTTGCGCCGGCATTTGTCGATGCAGAATTGCGGGCAGACCCGTCCGCATATGGATGGGAACGGGTTGTTGCGCAAGTGCACCCGCAACGCGTCATCGAGACGCCCTTCCTTGACATACGCCAGGTACGCGGGCACGTTCACCGATGCCGGGCAGGCATTGGTGCAGGGCGCGTGCATCATGGCCTGGCATACGCCGGCGCGGCAATGGCGGTTGTTTATGTGCTCAAGGTATTCCTCGCGGAAATAGCGCAGCGTGGAAAGCACGGGGTTGGGCGCTGTCTGCCCCAGTCCGCACAGGGATGTCTTTCCTATAGTGCCCGCCAGCTCCTCCAGGCGCTGCAGATCGGACATGGTGCCCTTGCCTGCGCAAATGCGGTTGACCAGGGAGAGCATCATCTTTGTTCCGACCCGGCAGGGCGTGCATTTGCCGCACGACTCCTCGGCAATGAACTCGAGGAAGTACCGGGCGAGGTCCACCATGCAGGTGTCCTCGTTCATTACGATCAGGCCGCCGGACCCCATGATCGCGCCGAGCTGCGGCAGCGACTCGTACGTGACAGGCGTGTTCAGATGCGCGGCCGGAATGCAGCCCCCGGAAGGACCCCCGATCTGGACCGCCTTGAACTTCTTGCCGTTCGGTATGCCGCCGCCCAGGTCATAGACGATCGTGCCCAGCGGGATGCCCATCGGCACTTCGACCAGGCCGGTGTTATTCACGTCGCCGGCGAGCGCGAAAACCTTGGTGCCCTTGCTTTTTTCGGTGCCGAGGCGCGCAAGAGCCGCGCCGCCTTCCAGTATGATGTATGGAATGTTCGCGAAGGTCTCGACGTTGTTCAGCACGGTCGGGCGGTCGAAAAGGCCCTTGACGGCCGGGAACGGCGGCTTGGGCCGGGGCTCGCCGCGCTTGCCCTCGATGGAATGCATGAGCGCGGTTTCCTCGCCGCACACGAAAGCGCCTGCGCCCATGCGGATGTCGATGTCGAAATTGAAGCCGGACCCGAAGATGTTCTTCCCGAGCAGG
Source organism: Lentisphaerota bacterium (assembly GCA_012514555.1). GTDB lineage: Bacteria > Verrucomicrobiota > Kiritimatiellia > JAAZAB01 > JAAZAB01 > JAAZAB01. The sequence continues at coordinate 3,005 of JAAZAB010000239.1, read as the reverse complement.
CCCAGCTCCCTGGCCTGGCCGATGGCGGTTTTCAGGCGCTGTATGGCCAGCGGGTATTCCGCCCGGACATACACATAGCCCTGGGCTGCGCCAACGGCATAGCCGCAGATGGCCATCGCCTCTATGACGCTGTGGGGGTCGCCTTCAAGGACGCTGCGGTCCATGAACGCGCCCGGATCGCCCTCGTCAGCGTTGCAGACCACGAACTTTGTCGGGCCCGGCTGGGCGGCCGTGGCGCGCCACTTCAGGCCGGTCGGGAACCCGGCGCCGCCGCGCCCGCGCAATCCGGAAAGGGTCACCTGCTCGACCACCTGCTCGGGCGCCATGGTCGTCAGGGCCTTGCCCAACGCCTCATATCCGTTCACCGCGATATATTCGCGGATGTCCTCGGGATTGATGTTCCCGCAGTTGCGCAGGACGATCTTGACCTGGAGCCTGAAGAAATCTATCTCGCTCATGGCCTGAACGAGCTCCTGGGTCGTGGGCTTCTTGTAGAACAGGCGGCTCACAACGCGGCCCTTCAGGAGATGCTCCCCCACGATTTCAGCCACATCCGAAGGCTTGACCTTCTGATAGAAAATGCCCTCAGGATATATCACCGCGATGGGGCCGATCTCGCACATGCCCATGCACCCGGTGGTGACCAGCCCGACTTCGCCCTCCAGCCCGTGCGCGCTCAATTCGCGCTGGAACGCGTCCCGCACGCTCTCCGTGCCGGATGATATGCAGGCGCCACCCGCGCACAAAAGAACCTGCGACCTGAAAGCTTTCATATTCATTCCCCTACTCGTATTTCGCCAGTATTTTAGCCAGTTTCTGCGGAGTGATCCGCCCGTGCACATCGTTGTCTATCATGACGACAGGCGCAAGGCCGCAAGCGCCAAAACAACGCTGAGTTGTCAAGGAAAACCGGCGGTCCGGCGTGGTTTCGCCCTTCTTGATGCCCAGCTGCTCCTGTATGGCCTGCATGACTTTTTTTGCGCCGCGCACGTAGCAGGCGGTGCCCATGCACACGTTGACCGTATGGCGGCCGCGCGGCTGCATGGAAAAATAGTGGTAAAAAGTCACAACGCCCAGCACCTCGCTGACCGTCAGGCCAAGTGCCTTTGCGATATGCTTCTGAACGTCTACCGGCAGGTAGCCGAAAAGCTCCTGGGCCTTGTGCAGCACCGTGATAAGCGAATTGCGCCCGCGCTCCTGGCAGGCAATAAACTCGTCAAGTTCGCCCCAGACTGCGTCGGTGCAGGCCCCGTTGCAGGCGCATGATGATTTTGATGTGTTTGCCATATGCGTTCTCAGCCAAAAACGAGGCTCTCCACTTTCTTTCCGCCCAGAACGTGTTCCTTGACGATCCGGCTCGCTGCCGCGACATCAACTTTGCCATAACGCACGGGCGCCTGCCCGGTTATCTCCACATCGACAAGCGGCTCCCGCTCGCAGAAGCCCGCGCAGCCGGTGGCGGTGACCGCCACGTCGGAGACGCCGGCCTTTTCCAGGGCATCCATTAGCGCCTTCATCGTATCGCGGGCGCCGGCCGCAATGCCGCACGTGCCCATCCCCACCACTATTTTCGCGCGGTGCGTGCCGGAGCGCAGCTCCAATCCCTTGCGGACTTCATCTCGGATTTTACGCAGTTCATCAAGATTCTTCATGCGTTGCCTCCTGTTAATCATTTACATGGTCACGGCCGAGGCCGAAGACCGGAATCGACCGGCTTGCGCGGCCCGGCGATGTTTTCAAAACCGGACATCAGGAAACATCCGGCAACGGACCCGCGGCCAAACCTAGCGGAGCCAACTCCTCGCGCAGGGAAAACGAGAGAAATTTATGGACTTGGGGATTCGAGAAGTCAATCCCATTCAGTTCTTTTTTAACAGCGCGCGAATCGAAAACGACCCTGCGCTCCGGACCGATGCGCACTTCAAAATCCAGTCCGGGCCAGGAGGAAATGGCCGCTGCCAGGGCCTCGTCAATGGCCCCGATCGGCTGTGCGTCGATATGCCCGAGGTCAAAGGCCGCATGCACTGTGACACCCCTGCCGGGCGCGCTGTCCACATCCATGCGGCCGCCGGTGCGCTCCGCCGCCCGGCGCAGCATTGCCAGCCCGAGCCCCACCTTCCGATCGGCGCGCGTGGTGACAAACGGGTCGTCCGGATTCCCGCTCACGGAGGGCGGCAGGCCCGGCCCGTTGTCCCGGACCCACATTTCAAAGCGTGTGCCTGCGCGCTCAAAATCGATTTGAACGCGCGCCGCGCCGGCCTTGGCGGAGTTTTCAATGATGTCGAGCAGGTGCAGCGAGATATCCTTCACGGCTCCGCCTTCATGAGCTTCAGTTTGCGGACCAGGCCGGCGATGTCGCAGGGCGCGCCGGGCAGGTCATTGGCCACGCGCCCGACGCATTCGAGGTAATGCGCGTCAGAGCCGGTGATCGCCGGCAGCCCGGCGCAGCGCCGGCCCAGCCTGTAGTTCTCCCGGACCCACTGGGCATATCCGATTTCCAGCAGGTCGAAACCCGGGCCGGCATCCACAACGCCGAGCTGGCTCAGCATGCTGTGGCGCGCCCGGAAAACGTGCGCCGGCACGGCAAAGCCCTTGCGCTCGTGAATCTCCAGGACCAGACGCTCGAGGCTCAGGCTGGTGCCCACCTGGCGCAGGCGCGGGTCGACGTCAATAACCTCGTCGTGTTCGTCGAATATGACCTGGCGCCCGAAAATCTCCGGCACGTTGGGATCGGACGGCAGCGCGGCGTCCACGAGGGCCTGCAAATCGGCCAGGGCCGCCTCCCCGGGGAACAGCGCGAGCATGTGCACCTCTTCGCGGCTGCTCACCTCCATCCCGGGAATCACCCGGATTCCCAGCCCGGCAGCCGCCTTCAGGGCCGGGCGCACGTGCCCGGACGCATTGTGATCCGTGATGGCAATCATGTCCAGGCCCGCGGCGGCGGCGCGCCGCACAACCTGGGCGGGGCTCATGATAATCTCCGCGCAGGCCGAAAGCGCAGTGTG
>JAAZAB010000238.1 GCA_012514555.1 Lentisphaerota bacterium | reverse complement strand
TGCTCGACCTGCGCAAGGAGGAGAACTGCCTGGAGGCAGTGTCCGTCGCCGGCAACCGGGGCGCGGACGAAGTCTACCAGCTTGCCGCGGACATGGGCGGAATGGGCTTCATTCATTCGGCGGAATGCGAGATCATGCACAACAGCGCGCTGATCAACATTCACATGGCGGACGCCGCGGCAAAGCGCGGCGTCGGGCGGTACTTCTTCTCCTCGTCCGTGTGCGTGTACCGCGACATGCGGAAAGGCGAGCCCGAAATGCCGGAGTCCGGGGCATACCCGGCGCAGCCGGACAACGAGTACGGCTGGGAAAAGCTTTATGCCGAGCGCTTTGCCATGGCCTATGGCCGGAAATTCAAGTTCCCCGTGCGCATTGCCCGGTTCCAGAACTGCTACGGGCCGGAGGGCACATGGACCGGCGGGCGCGAAAAAGCGCCGGCCGCAATCTGCCGCAAGGTCGCGGAAGCTTCGGATGGCGGGGCGGTCGAGGTGTGGGGCGACGGCACGGCCGTGAGGTCCTACACGTTTATCAGCGACATGGTGGACGGAATATTCCGGCTCATGCAGTCGGACCTCGAAGGCGCGGCCAACATCGGATGCCCGGAGTACGTGTCCGTGGACGAATTGGTGGCCGCGGTGTCGGAGGTGTCGGGCAAGAGGGTCACGGTAAAGCATATCAAGGGCCCTGTCGGCGTGCAGTCCCGGAATTTCAGCAACGCGCGCATGTATTCCATCGGCTGGAAGAGCCGCGTTTCCCTGCGCGAGGGAATTGAAAAAACATATCCCTGGGTCGAGAAGCAGGTTTTGGCCGCACGGAAGTCCTGAGGCCGCGGCATTAGGAAGGATTGGATACCATGGTCAAGCTGTTTGCCAGATCGCGGCCCGCGCCGGTCCCGGCCGGGCGTGACAACGATAGTGAGAAAGAAATTGCCGGCCGCTTCCTGGCCCTCGGCAAGCAGGGAATGCTCGACCTGATGGGAACCTGTTTTCCCGGCGAGGTCGCGCGGCTGATAGAATCCGAATGGCCGGTGACGCAGTCGGCCTTCGAGGCTCTTGCTCCGGACGACGTCAGCGAGGTTGAGGCCTGTGTTAAGAAACGATATGGCGCCGGGACGCTTGCCGAACTCGCGGCCTGGAAGAGCAAGAGCCTGCCGCATTACCGGCGCGAAATCCTGCGCTATGGCTGCGCGCTTGTGCCGGATGTGGTCTGCGGCAAGACGCGAATGTCCTCCGCCAATCCGCCGCCCGGGGTTCACAGCATGATGCGCCAGGACCCGTTTGCCGGCGACTTGTACAGCGGTGACATGGTCCTCGCGGCCCTGAATCGTGCCCGGAGCACTGTCAAGGCCGGCGGGAGCTATCTTGATTTCGGCTGCTCGTCGGCGGCGCTGCTGCGCAACATGTTCGCGGCATTTCCGGAAGCGCGCTGGAACGGGTGCGATCCGGTGGCGGCGGCCATCGAATGGGCCGCCAAACAATTCCCGGGCGTCAACCTGTTCGTTTCGAAACAAAACCCGCCGCTGCCCTTCGAAAGCGCGAGCCTGGACGGGGCCTATGCCATTTCCATCTGGTCCCATTTTTCGGAGCGCGCCGGGCTGGAATGGTTTGACGAGATGCACCGGATCATCAAGCCGGGCGGCTTTCTTGTGATGACGACGCACGGCATGCGCAGCCTGTATTTCTACCTCGAAAAGGAAATGATGCCGCCGGACGTCATTGCCGGCCTGCTCGCGGCCATTGTGGGCAGGCAGTTCGCGTACCAGACGATCCTGGGCTGCGACGGGCTCGATATGACCGACTGGGGGAACGCCTTTTTCCGGCCGGAGTGGGTTGTCCGGCGGCTTGGCCTGAAGTGGAATGTCCTGGATTTCAAGCCGGGCTTGAACCAATGCAACCAGGATGTGTATGTGCTTGAGCGGGGCGCTGCTGCCGGCTAGTGTTGATTTTCCTTCTTCTTTCGATGCCGATACCGATTTCGATTTCGATGCCCCCTCTCCCAACTCAAAACTCAACCCCATAAGTTTTAAAGAGAAGTGAATAAGGAAATCAGGAACATCAGGAAAAGAGAGGAAAAAAAGGCCGTTTCCTTCCTGCTTTCCTGATTTCCAAATTATCTCCTGCCTGCGTGAAGAGTGGTTGAGTGATGACACTCGGAAATCGGGATTCTGACCTTCCTTCTCAGGAATCCGATGAATATTGGGAGTTCCTTGTTGGATATTGGATATTCGTTCTTTCCAGGGTCAGTCATGGGTCAGGGGAATTTCCCCGTCGCGCCCGCCGAGGACGGAAAGGTCGCAGCCGTTGCAGTCCTGGTCAATGCCGTCACCCCTGATTTCGCGCGCACCGGGGTGGATGTCCGGATCGGAATCATCCAAGTCCGGTCCGCCAAAAACCGATCCTCGAAAGCCGTCCTGGTCGAAATCCTCGGCCATGGAATATGGCGCGGCCGCGCTTGAGAGAAAGGGGATGACTGCGGCCATGCTTTCGGGCGCGCAGCGCAGCGCATCATGGTCAAGGCCCGGCAGAAGGCGGTTATCCGCGCCGGCCAGGGCGGGCGAGTCCGGGTTCGCCGTGAACCATGCGTCGCCGCCGGGCATGCCGTTGCGGATCGTCAACGTTTTCAAGCGGAAATAGCGGCCGTCGGCAGGATTCCTGGAGCGCGGGGTCTCGCCCGAGAGCAATATCTCCCGAAGCAATTCTGAACCGGGCGTCAGCCAGATGGCGTTCGGCCGTCCGGCCAGGGCTGGGCGTATGCCCGCGCTCCCGGCCGGGTCCGCGCCGTGGAACGGGCCGGCGACATACGCTTCGGCATGAACCCAGTGGGGAATCCTGTATTTGAGCAGCGTGAGGCGCGCCAGCACGCAGCCGGTCCCGTGCGCGAGAATCTGGACCTTGTTGGCGCCGGTATAGCGCAGAACCGCAATCATGAAAAACTTGAGGTCGTCGGTGGCCTCCTCGATGCTGCTCATCTGCGCCCCGGCCGGGGCGAAATCCGGCATCCATATTTCGATGGGCAGGAATCCCGCGTTCGTCAGCGCGGCATGGACGTCCGCGGGATCAGGCGGAAAGGCGTTCCCCGGATTGGCGCCGGTCCAGTCGCGATGGTCGCGCGCGATGTCAGGAATGAGGATCACGGGGAAGCGATGCAGCGAATCGCGTTCGGCCATGGCGCGGCCGCCGCCCGCGCCGCCATGGATGGCCGCCGGCACGTCGAAGTCGGGCGGAAAACGCTCCGCGTCGCCCGCCGCGCAATGCGCGAACAACAGCAGCGAACAGCAGGCGCCAGCCAGCAAAGGCCGGGTGCCGGCCGCCGGACGCCTGTCTTTTCGCAATGACACGGCATTCTTCATGGCCCATCGTTCGCTGATTGCGCGGCGTCCCTGGCGCAGCGGAATCCGACGGACGGGTGGCGCGTGTCCTCCGGCAGCATTCGCATGTCGGCAGCGCGCAAGTCGTCGGCCGCGCCGTCAAAGGAACCGCCCTTTACCGCGCGCATGCGCATTGCCGGCAAGCGCTCTCCGCCCGGAATGATTCCGCGCCGGGAGGCCGGCCATATCGTGTGAGTGGCCGGGTCCACGACGCCCATAAGGATGGTGGCCGTCCACTCCCGGACGTTGCCGGCCATGTCGAGAATGCCGTCAGGCGTGGCGCCTGCCGGGAAGCTGCCGACAGGCGCAGCGTCCGCGAACCCGTCGTCGTGCTCCGGATCGTTCCACGGCACTTCGAGCCGGGAATCGGCGTAGTTGGCGCGGTTGCCGTCCGGCAACTCGTTGCCCCATGGAAAAACGCGCCGGCCCGGCCCGCGCGCGGCATATTCCCATTCTTCGACAGTTGGAAGGCGTTTTCCGGCCCAGGCCGCGAATGCGTCCGCCTCGGCCCACGTCAGGCCGCCCGCCGGAAGGTCATCCGCTTCCGGCGGAAGCCCGGCCCACTCCTCGGGCGGCCTCCGGCCGGAGACATGAAAGAAGGCGCGCGCTTCGCGAATCGTGACCTCGCGCCGGTCCAGGAAAAAGGGGCGGACTCGCACAATGCGGCATTCTTCGTCTTCGAACCATTCGCGCCGCACCGGCTTGATCCGGCCGACAAAGCGGCGCGCCATGTCTGCGGCCCAATCGATCTCCGGCCGCGTTGAGCCCATGCGGAACTCGCCGCCCTCGATGAAAACCATGTCGTCCTTAATCGGATCGGCACGGCTTGCGGCCAGGGCCAGGCGCTGCGCTTCAATGCTCCTGCGTTCGTGCATGCACTGGTCCCTGATTGCGTCGCGGGCTTCGTCAAACCGGAAGGCCCGGCCCGGCCTGAAATCCATGAGCCGGAAAAGATGATAGCCTTCGGCGTCCTCGGTGATTGCGCAGTCGCCCGGCGCCTGGAGCGCAAAAACCTCCTGCTCGATGTCCGGCGGCAGCCGGCCGGGACCGATGAACCCGAGGTCGCCCCAGTGCAGGCCGCCGGGATCCGAGCGTGTCATTTCATGGCCGGCTTCGAAGGCTTCGCGCGGGCCGGCGGCGACGGTTTCGAGCAGGCGCTCGACTTCCAGCCAGGCCGCCGCCCGCGCCGCCGTGTCCGCGTCCGGCGGCAGCGGCACGAGGAAATGGTGCAGGCGCACCTGCGGCGCGAGCGAGTAGCGTTCCGGGTGCGCGGCGAATTCGGCGCGCATTTCCCCGTCCGTGGGCTCGATGCGGCCGCCTGCGCGGTCGATCAGTTCCCGGACGATGAGGCGGTTTTCGAAAGCCCTCGTCTGCCGGGCTATTTCCGGAGCCTGGTCCAGTGCCTGCGCGCGCGCTTCCCGTATCAGCAGGGCTTCCGCATTGCGAATCGCCGGCTGTCGCGGGCGCGCGTCAAGAAGCGCGCGCAGCTCGGATTCGGGTCGGGTCGCATAGACGATCATTCTGCCAGGGCTTTCGTACACTGGCGGGCCAAGCCATTCGCGGAGGACCGAGAGGTCGTCGAGCGAATAGGGCTCCACCATGCGTTCCCTTCCGTTCGGATCGCGCCAGGGCGGGGGCGGGATGGCGAGCAGGCGCGGGTGTATGACCACGTGGGTGACGCCGATCTGGCGCAGGTCCGCCAGGTAATTTACAAGCGTTTCGGGCGCGGCGCCCGGCAGGGGCGGAATCGGGAAGCCTTCGGCCTGGGGCCTGAGATAGCGGTTCATCATGCGGGTGTTGGATCGTGCGGCCAGGGCGCAGTACGCGTGCGGCTCATCGCCGCGCACGTTGAACGGAAGATGGAGGTTCACCCGCGTGCGGGCCCGGAGCCAGGCCGTGTCTTCGTCAGGCCGGGCAGCGGTGACGATTGGCGGAAAAAGCTCGGGCGTCAGGATGGCGCGCTCGGCGGCTGCAAGGGCGATCACTCCGACGCACAGCGCCCGTGCCATGGCGTTGGAGCGGATGCCCGCAAGCGCATAGCCCGCAAGCGCAATGGCCGCAAGCTCGAAGAAGGGAAGTATCCTTATGGCATAGCCCAGGCGCTTGCCCCATGGCGCGTAAAGCGAGAGAAAGTAATGGGGCAGGGGCGTGCCGGAGAGAATTACGCCGCCGGAACTGGGCCATGGGCCAGGCGCGATGAGCAGCGCGGCAAACGCCAGGGCCAGAAAAGCCCAACGCCACGGGCTGCGCCTGAACGCTCCGGCCAGCGCGGCCGCCAGCGTCACCGCGGAAAGGCCCAGCGGAAGCCCGGCCACGGCCGGGCGAAAGCCGGCATAAGGGAAAAAGCGGAACGGGTGAAGCAAATCCAGGCTGCCCACTGGCGCTTCCGCAATTGCAGCTGGAATGCTGCCTTCCACGGG
>JAAZAB010000237.1 GCA_012514555.1 Lentisphaerota bacterium | reverse complement strand
GCCCAGCGCGATCTTCGGCAGGGGCCGGCCCTGGCCCGGCCCCTGCGCCGCGCCGCTCGCGCGGGCACGCTTTTTGTCAGGGTTCGCCATGGCTTCGCCTTTTCGAACAGGCCCTGTTCGGCCCGGCTCTCGCCCGGGCGCCGCGCCGCGTCAGGCCCAGACCATGTAGCCGGGCAGATTCTGGGTCCACTCGTCGCCGTTCGGGATCACGCGCGCGGTGAATCCGTAGCGGCCGGTTTTCTGGCAGTCGATGCGGCATTCGAACAGGTACTTGCCCTTGCCCACCTCCTCGGTCATGAGCATCTGCTGCCTCTGGCCGGCCGAGATTTCATTCAGCGAGTTGAGAAGGCCGAAGTAAAGCTCCACGACGACCTCATCCGGCTTGAGCTCGCCGATCTGGACGAGTACCGAGACCTTGAAGAAATCGCCGACCTGGAGCGCGGCCAGGTCGGAATGGGCCTTGGGCTTTTCGATGGCTATGTGCTTCCAGTGCCTTGCGAGGCGCTCACGCTGCGCGGCCAGGCCGGCCGCCTCCCCGCAGTTTTCCGCGAACAGCTCGCGCCCGCGCTCGATCGCGGGGATGTAGAAGCGCTCCTCGTATTCGCGCACCATCCGGTGGCTGCTGAAGTGGGTGAAAGCCATTTTCATTGACTGCTTCATCATCCTGACCCACTCCGAGGGAATATTGTCGTTGGGCCGGTCGTAGAAAAGCGGGACCACCTCGTTTTCCAGCAGGTTGTACAGCGCGTGGCTCTCGATGTAGTCCTGGTATGCGGCGTCCTGGTATTCCTCGCCCTTGCCGATGCTCCAGCCGCGGCTTGGCTCGTAGCCCTCGCACCACCAGCCGTCGAGGATGCTGACGTTGACGGCGCCGTTGACGGCCGCCTTCATGCCGGAGGTCCCGCTGGCTTCCATCGGCCTGCGCGGGGTGTTGAGCCAGACGTCCACGCCCTGCAAGAGGGAGCGCGCGATGTCAATATCGTAATCCTCGATGAACACGATCCGCCGCTGGAGCTTCGGGTTGCGGGTTATGTGCACGATCTGCTTGATGAGCTCCTTGCCGGGGTTGTCGTGCGGGTGGGACTTGCCGGCAAAGAGTATCTGGACCGGGCGCTCGGACGAGGCCAGGAGCTTCGCGAACCGCTCCGGATCGCTGAAAAGGAGGTTGGCGCGCTTGTAGGTGGCGAACCTGCGGGCAAAGCCTATTGTCAGGATGTCGGGGTCCAGGCGGGACCGCGCCAGCTCCTGCTCCGCCTGGCCCGCGTTGCGGTTCATGCCCTGGAGAACGAGGAGCTCCCGGCATTCGCGGATCAGGCGGGACCGGCTGAGCTCGTGCGCGCGCCAGAGCTCCTCGTCCGGAATGTTCTCGATCTGCGGGCCCATTCCGGCATCGCCCGGCCGGGTGAGCCAGTGCGGGCCCAGGTAGCGGTCGAACAGGATGGCGTTTTCGGGCGAAATCCAGGACGGGGTGTGCACGCCGTTGGTGATGTGCGTGATCGGGATTTCAGACTCGGGCCGCTTCGGCCACAGGTGCGCGGACATTGTCCGGGCCACGCCGCCGTGCAGCCGGCTGACGCCGTTGCAGTGCTGGGCCATGCGCAGCGCGAAGACGGTCATGGAAAAGCCATGGCTCTCCGGCGCGCCCGCGGGCCGGCCCAGCGAAAGGATTTCGGAAACCGTGCAATGGATGCGGCTTTCGAGCGTGCGGAAATAGGGCGTCACCATGTCCGGCGGGAACACGTCGTGCCCGGCGGGCACGCTCGTGTGCGTGGTGAACACGCTCGTGCGCGGGATGACCTCCAGCGCGGCCTTCTTGTCGAGCTTCATGTCGTTTATCATGTGCGCCAGGCGCTCGAGCGAGATGAAAGCCGAGTGGCCTTCGTTCATGTGGCAGACGCTCGGAACGACGCCCATGGCCGCCAGGGCGCGCATTCCGCCCAGCCCGAGCAGTATCTCCTGGAGCAGGCGCGTGCCCTGGTCGCCGCCGTACAGCTTCGAGGTGACGTCGCGCAGCGCGGGCGAGTTTTCAGGAACGTTCGTGTCGAGCAGGACCAGGGGGATTCGGCCGACGCGTATCTTCCAGACCGCGGCGCGCATTTCGCCGGAGGGCAAGGGCACCGAAACAAACAGCGGCCTGCCGTCCGCGCCGGCCGCGCGCTCCAGGGGCATGTTCTGCACCTCGTTGTCCACGAAGCGCTCCTGCTGCCAGCCGTCGTCGTTCAGGTACTGGCGGAAATAGCCGCGGCGATATAGAAGGCCAACGGCAACCAGCGGCAGCCCCATGTTGGAAGCGGCCTTGAGATGGTCGCCCGCGAGCAGGCCCAGGCCGCCGGCATATATGGGAATGCTCTCGTGAATGCCGAATTCCGCCGAAAAATATGCGATCACGTCCTTTTCGCGGTAGACCGGCGAGCGCCCCTCGGCCGGCTGAAGGACCGAGGCGTCGTAGCTCCTGCGAACCCGCTCGAGATGCGCCAGGAAACTGACGTCCGTGGACATCTCCTCGAGCCTGCCCTGGGACAGCCGGCTCAGAAACAACACGGGGTTGTGCTTGCAGCTCTTCCACAGCTCGCGGTCAATGCGCCGGAACAGCTCGATGGCGTCGAAGCTGATCGACCACCACAGGTTGCGCGACAGTTCGTCGAGAAAGCGGAGCTTGTCCGGGATCGCCGGGGCCACGTTGAAAATCTGCAATCCGTCCATTATCCCACCCAATGCAAAAGATTACCGGTCCCCGGAATCCGACTTAAAAAAACACCCCATTCCCCGGCGCTGGGGCGGCCGGGGAATCCGGGGCGGCCGGTCCGGCGCCGGACGGCGCCGTAAAGGCTGGAAGTCAGTCGACGTTGACAATGCTGTTCAGGGTGCCCATGGGGTTGCGCACCCAGTTCTGGCAATCCGGGTCCACCTGCCAGTTGCCGTTCACCACGAACTTGTACTCGTAGAGGCCTTTGGGCAGCATGAGCGTGATCGTGTACTTCCCGTTGTTGCGGGTGTCTTTCATCTTGTGCTGCTTCGGGTTCCACTTGTTCATCGTGCCCGCTATGTAGACTTCGCTTCCCGGCGCAGCCGTCAGAAGAAAAGTCTTGCGCGTGGATTTCTCCACCGCCGCCTTGGTCTTGCCCTGCTTTAAGGGTTTCATTCTGCCCCTCCGTTTGAGGTGATGAAAATCAGCCGGCCCCCGGCACTTTTAAGTGGAGCTAATCTAGACATACGCGGTTTCAATTGCAAGCACTTTTTCAGGGGATAGGGGGAGAGGGGAGAGGGGGGAGAAGTTGGGAGGACGAGAAAGAGGGGAAAGGAGATAGGATATAGGGGATAGGGTGAGGAAAGGGTTCAGGGTTTTAAAGAGAATATCCAATATCCAACATCAATGTCCAATGTCCAAGTTCGGGGACGAGGGAGGGCCGGGGGGAGAAGGGTTCATCGTCGCTATCGCTATCGCTATCGAAATCGGGATCGGGGGGGCAGTCCGCTCATGCGATGGTTCAAGAGAATATCCAATATCCAAGGAATCCGATGAAAATTGGGAGTTCCTTGTT
>JAAZAB010000236.1 GCA_012514555.1 Lentisphaerota bacterium | reverse complement strand
TTTGCGTCCGTGGTGACCGATCCCTCCGACGATCCGGCATGGAAGGACAAAGGCGAGCAGGAGCAGGACGCCGAGCGCGAGCGGCTGTTCGGAATCATCCGTCGGATGATGGGCAAGAAACTGCACGACCATCCCGAGGTCTATGCCGAGGCGCAGGCGGAGATGCTTAAGCACTGCGCCGGGAAACTCCCGCCGGTGCTCGATCCGTTCTCCGGCGGCGGTTCGATTCCTCTGGAGGCGGCGCGGCTGGGGTTTGAGGCCCATGCCGCCGACCTGAACCCCGTCGCAGTACTGCTGAACAAGTGCAATCTGGAACTTGCACCGCGCTGGTCAAACCATCCGCCGGTGAATCCCAAGGATGTTGCTGAACACACTCGAGGCCATGTGTGGTCCGGTACGCACGGGCTTGCCGCCGATGTCAGTTACTACGGCCGCCTCATTCGGCAACGCGCCCAGGAGAAGATTGGGCACCTCTACCCGAAAGTGCGTCTTCCGAAGGCACACGGCGGCGGCGAGGCCAACGTTATCGCGTGGCTGTGGGCGCGGACGGTCGCAAGCCAAGACCCCGCCGCCAAGGGCGCGCATGTGCCGCTTGTGAGCAGTTACTGGCTTTCGACGAACGGCAAATCGCAGGCATGGCTCGAACCAGTCGTAGAACGGGCGGCTGGAACCTACCGATTCGAGATCAGGACTGGAACGCCTAATGACAAGGCGACCATCAAGGCCGGGACGAAACTTGGGCATGGTTCGAACTTCAGGTGCATTCTTTCTGGAGCGCCGATTTCTGGCGACCACATAAAGTCGGAAGGGAAGGCAGGGCGTTTGGGTGTCCGGTTGATAGCAGTTGTAGCTGCTAATCGTGGTCGCATCTACGTTCCGGGGGTTGAGCAGCAGGAGAGTATTTCGTTTCTGGCAAATCCGTCGTGGAAACCTGATCTGACGATTTCCGGTACAACTCAGTACCTCGGTATCAAACCCTACGGCATGGCGTCCTTTGACGAACTCTTCACCTCCCGCCAACTCACGGCGTTGACGTTCTTGAGTGATGCGGTGCGGGAGATTCGGGCGGAGATTGTCACCGATTTCCAAGCGTTGGAACGCGCCGCCGCGAAGAGTTCCAAGGCGTGGAAAGATGGGGCCGCCTCCGCGTCCAAAGGCACCGCCGATGCCGAAGCCTACGCCACGGCCGTCTGCACCTTCCTCGCGCTGGCCGTGGACCGGACGGCGGACTTCAACAACAGCCTGTGCCGGTGGAGTCCCAGCAACCAGAAGGTCATGAACCTTTTCGGACGTCAGGCGATCCCGATGGTTTGGGATTTCGCGGAGGCGAACACGCTGGGCGATTCGGTCGGAGCGTGGAGCACCTGCGCTGAGTATGTGGCGGATTGTGTGGAAGTTCTTGGGGCGAGTGGCGGCGCGCGGGGCCATGTGAATCAACATGACGCCGCGCAAACTGCGGGCGCAACCCCGCTCATGGTCAGCACCGACCCGCCGTACTATGACAACGTACCCTACGCCGATCTGTCAGATTTCTTCTATATCTGGTTGCGACGCACTATTGGGAGCATGTATCAATCTCTGTTTGACACTATCTCTGTGCCAAAGATGCCAGAATTGATTGCGTCACCGGGCCGTTTCGACGGCGACAAGGAGAAAGCCAAAGAGCATTTCGAGTCCGGTTTCCGCCGCACCTTCACCCACCTGCGCGAGCGGCTCGATCCGCGCTTTCCGATCACCGTGTACTACGCATTTAAGCAGGCGGATGAGGAATCCGGCGGCGATGGAGGCGAAACGGCGAATGGATCGGTTGACCTGACGACCGGTTGGGAAACTTTGCTGGATGCCCTGATATCGAGCGGGTTCA
>JAAZAB010000235.1 GCA_012514555.1 Lentisphaerota bacterium | reverse complement strand
TGTTTTCTTTTCAGCGCTCATGAGCCTGTTCTACTATTGGCGCATGATGCCGTGGCTGATCCGGGGCTTTGCCAGGGTTTTCACCCGGCTCATGGGGGTCAGCGGCGCCGAAAGCCTGTGCACGGCCGCCAACATATTCGTGGGCATCGAATCCCTTGCCGCCATCCGCCCTTACCTGGCGCGCATGACCCGGTCCGAGCTCTGCACCATTCTAACCGGCGGCCTCGCCACCGTGGCCTCAAGCATGCTTGCGGTCTACGTGCTGTTTCTGAAGGACGTTTTTCCCACGATCGCCGGTCACTTGATTTCTGCGTCGATCCTTTCTGCGCCAGCGTCCTTAATCATGTCCAAACTGATATATCCTGAAAGCGGGACGCCCGAGACACTTGGACTGGACATCCGCATGTCGAAAAGCGACGATGCCGGATCCGTGGATGCCGTGATCAACGGCGCAATGGCGGGCATGAAGCTGGTTATGGGTGTAGTGGCCCTGCTCATGGCTTTCTTGAGTTTGCTGGCCTTGGCCGATATGGTGCTGGGCGGCCTGGGGCGCTGGGCCGGCGCCGACCTGTCGTTGCGCAGGATGCTGGGGTGGATGTTCGTGCCCCTGGCCTGGTGCATGGGCGTGCCCGCGGCAGATTGCCGGGCCGTTGGCGGCTTGCTTGGCTTGCGGCTGGTCGCAACAGAAATCCCGGCCTACCAGGAACTGGCTGGCCTTATGGCATCCGGCGCCCTGGCCGGCGTGCGCACTCCAACGATCGCAGCCTACGCGCTCTGCGGCTTTGCGCATGTGGCGTCCCTGGCCATTTTCGTGGGCGGAGTGACCGCGCTGGTGCCGGAACGCCGGGCGGATGTTGTGGCCGTCGGTTTCCGCTCCCTTGTTGCGGCAACGCTCGCCTGCCTCATGACCGGCGCCGTGGCAGGCTTGTTTTGCCGGTGAACACGGATGCGCGCGCCCATTGTTGCTTGAATTACATGTGCTTGAGTGTATTGTAGGCGCAATTGATGTCGAAACCGGCTGAGTGATCTGTGTGACTATTGCAGGAGATCGCATTGTCATGAAAAAGTCTTCTAGCCGCGCATCCGCTCGACGCAGGCTCGCTCCGGCAGACTTGAAAAACGTGGAGTTTACCGGCGGCTTTTGGGCTGATCGCATCAAAAACAACCGCAGCGTGACCGTGCCGGCGGAATACAATCTCTGCAGGAAGACCGGCCGCATCGACGCCTGGACGCTCAAATGGAAGCCGGGCCGGCCGAACCAGCCGCACATATTCTGGGATTCGGACGTCGCCAAGTGGATTGAGGCCGCCGCGTACTGCCTGGCGGCCCGCCCGGATCAAAAGGTGGAGGCTCTCGTTGACGGCGCGGTGGACATGATGGCCAGGGCGCAGGCCAAGGACGGCTACCTGAACAGCCACTACCTCGCCGTCGAACCCGGAAAGCGCTGGACAAACCTTCGCGACTGTCACGAGCTCTATTGCGCAGGGCACCTCATGGAGGCCGCGGTCGCCTATTACGAGGCCACGGGCAAGCGCAGGATGCTGGATGTGCTGTGCCGCTACGCTGACCACATCGACTCGGTTTTCGGGCGCGCGAAAGGCAGGAAGCGCGGCTATTGCGGGCACGAGGAAATTGAACTTGCGCTGGTCAAGCTGTACCGCGCTACGGGCGTCATGCGCTACCTGCGGCTTGCAAAATACTTCGTGGACGAGCGCGGCCGGAAGCCCCATTACTTCGACATCGAGGCCAAGGCAAGGGGCGACGCCAGCCCGCCCGATTACAGCTATTGCCAGGCCCACCGCCCGGTCCGGGAACAGGACAAGCTGGAAGGCCATTCGGTTCGCGCGCTCTACCTGTGCAGCGGGATGGCCGACGTGGCCGCCGAAACCGGGGACGCGGCCCTGCTGGCCGCCTGTAAACGCCTGTGGCGGAACGTGACCGAGCGGCGCATGTACGTTACCGGCGGCGTCGGCAGCGCGCATTCCGGAGAGCGGTTCACCTTCGACCACGACCTGCCGAACGAAAGCGCGTACGCTGAAACCTGCGCCAATATAGCGCTGGTGTTCTTCGCCCATCGCATGCTGCAGATCGAATGTGACGCCCAATACGCCGACGTGATGGAAAGGGCGCTATACAACGGCGTGCTCAGCGGCATTTCGCTGGATGGCAAACGCTTCTTTTATGTGAACCCGCTGGAACAACACCCGGAGGCTTTCCGGTTCAATCGATGGGCAACGCAGCGGCAAGAGTGGTTTGGCTGCGCCTGCTGCCCGCCGAACGTGGCCAGGCTCCTCGCGTCCATCGGCAAATACGCCTATTCACAAGGCCCCGGCGAGGTCGTCGCGCACCTGTATGCCGCGAGCAGGGCGTCCTTCGATATTGCCGGCCGGACCGTGCGGCTCGAGCAGGCGACCGATTACCCCTGGAGCGGAAATGTGAGCATCAGGCTGGATGTTGACGGCCCGGCGGACTTTGCCCTTGCCCTGCGCCTGCCCGGCTGGTGCCGGCGCCCGGCAGTCAGGGTCAACGGGCGGGCCGTGCGCCTGCCGGCCGTGACGCGCAGGGGATACGCGCGGATATCGCGGACCTGGAAGGCCGGCGACATTGTCGAGCTGAGCCTGCCCATGCCGGTGGAAAGGGTGGAAGCGCATCCCGCGGTTCGCTCTGACGCCGGAAAGATCGCGCTTCAGCGCGGGCCTCTCGTCTATTGCCTGGAGGAAGTTGACAACGGCGCCCGGCTCCATGACTTGCGCCTGCCCAGCAAGTCGCGGCTCACGGCAAAATACGAACCGCGGCTGCTCGGCGGCGCCGTGGCTGTCACGGGCCGGGCGTTTCGCCGCAGCGCCGCCGGCTGGGACGGCCGGCTATACCGCGCCGATCGGTCCGCGGGCAGGGCGGCGAACATCAAGGCCGTCCCGTACTTCCTCTGGAACAACCGCGCTCCGGGCGAAATGCTGGTCTGGATCAGGGAGTGAACGGCAGCCGGGAGGTCATGACATGCCTGCATCGAGTCGGGTGATCGAATTAATGAAGCGCATGGGCGTGCGCGAGAAAATCGGGCAGACCGTCGTGCTCAACGAGAACGACCTCCGCAATGTCAAGGATATCGCCGCGCATTTCGCCCTTTTTCCCGTGGGCGGCGTCTTCGTGGGCTCCGAGGTGATCAAGGACGCGGTTGACGGCCGCGCCGAGGTGGCCGCGCGAACGCGCGAGCTTGCCGGGGCGTGCCCCGGCGCGCCGCTCGTTTTCGCCTCGGACATGGAGAACGGGTGCGGCTCCATGGTCAAGGGGCTTACGCCTTTTCCGCACCCGATGGCATTGGGCGCCGCAGGCTCGGAAAAACTCGCGTATGACTACGGCAGGTACACGGCGCTGGAGTCGCGGTCGGTGGGCGTGCAGTGGACGTTTTCGCCCGTGGCGGATCTCAATGTCAACTTCCGCAACCCGGTCACCAGCGTCCGCAGCGTGGGCGACGATCCCGGCCTTGCCGGGCCCCTGCTTTCCAGCGTGGTCAGGGGCATGCAGGATAACGGCCTGGCAGCATGCGCAAAACACTTTCCCGGCGACGGCATGGATTACAGGGACCAGCATCTGACCACGACGGTCAACCACCTGTCCAAGGATGACTGGCTGAAAATGCACGGGGGCGTTTTCAAGCGGCTGATTGACGAAGGCGTGTACTCGATAATGACCGGGCATATTGCGCTGCCTGCATTCCAGGCGGAGTCCCGGGGCGGGCGCTTTTTGCCGGCTACGCTTTCGCGCGAATTGTCGACGGCGCTGCTCAAGCAGCAGCTCGGCTTCAGCGGCGTTATCGTCTCCGACGCCCTGGTCATGGGCGGATTCATCAAGTGGTTCGAGCGGACGCAGGCGCTGATCGAGTGCTTCAAAGCCGGGACCGACATGCTGCTCTGGCCCGACCTGTCATATTTCGATGCCATGGAAAAGGCTCTTGATTCAGGCGAGGTCCCGGTGTCGCGGCTTGACGACGCGGTTGCGCGAGTGCTGACAATGAAAGAAAAGCTGGGCATGCTGTCGGCCGGGTACAAGGCGCATCGTCCGATCAGCGCGGACGAGAGCGCCGGGGCCGGGGCCCTGGCGCGGGAAGTGGCCGAAAAATCACTGACGCTTCTGCGCGACAGGCGCGGCTTCCTGCCCGTCAGCCCTGCGGATGCAGGAAAGGTTTTGCTGGCGGCAATCACGCCGGACGACAAGGCTTTTGAGCGGTTTGCCGCGCTCAAGAGCGCCCTGGAAGCCCGGGGCTGCGCGGTGGACGTCAGGCGCAACCCGTGGTTCAGCGAAATCGACCGCGTTGCGGGCGGGTACGACCTGATCGTCTATGCCCTTGAGCGCACCCCGCACCGGCCTATGGGCCCGCTCAATTTCTGGGGCGGCGAGGCGGCCGGAATCTGGAGCGCGCTCGCGTCCGGCAGTGAGAAATCCGTGGTGGTTTCCTTCGGGTCGCCCTACTTCTGCGCCGAGTATTTCGACGCGGCAGACGTGTTCGTCAACGCTTACTCGCCCGTGCCGGCAGCGCAGGAGGCGTTCGTGCGCGCCCTGTTCGGCGAGGCGGGCTTTGCCGGGAAATCGCCGGTGCGGCTCGATCTGAAATGAAAAAGAAGCTGTCCGCCGCGCAGTTCGCGGTCACGCAGGAATGCGGCACGGAGCCGCCGTTCCGCAACAAGTATTGGGACAACCGCGCGCCGGGCATATACGTTGACGTGGTTTCCGGCGAGCCGCTTTTCAGCTCGCTGGACAAGTTCGATTCGGGAACTGGCTGGCCCAGCTTCACGCGCCCAATCGATGGCGCCGCGATAGTCGAAAGGAAGGACTCGAGCATGGGCATGGCGCGGACGGAGGCGCGATCGAGGGCGGCGGATTCGCATCTCGGCCACGTGTTGCGGAATTGACAGGCATGGCCTGAAAAGGAGCGATTATGTTCGACCTTCAAAGCCACTACAAGGCGCTGTACTCGAAAACTGAACGGGAATGCGCATTCAGGGGCGCTTCGCGCGCAGAATGGGAGGTTTGGCGGAGCGGCTTTTTTCCAAGGCTCCGGAGCGCCATGGGCCTTGACAAGATGGAATCAGAACTTGCATTTTTCACCCCGACGGCCGAAAAAGTGGGAAGCGCCGATTGCGAAACCTACACTCGCGAACAGTGGCTGCTTCAATCCGAGCCCGGGGTTGCGATCCCGTTCTACCTGCTTCTTCCAAAAGAGCTGAAAGGCCTCCGGCCTCTTGTCCTGACTCCACACGGCCACAATCACCCGCACATCTACGTCGGCATCTATACAAGCGATGAGGAAAAAGCGGAGGTCGCGGAAGACAGGGACATCGCAGTGCAGTCCGTGAACGAGGGCTATATCACCATTTCCCCCACCGTCCGCGGGTTCGGAGACACCCGTACAAGGGAAGATCGGGAAAGGAATCACGTCAGCTCCTGTCGCACGCAGTTTTTTCACGGCCTTTTGGTTGGCCGGACCCCCATCGGGGAGCGGGGTTGGGACCAGTCGCGGCTGCTCGACTGGGCGCTGGCCAGCCTGCCTGTCGACAAAAAGCGGATTGCGATCACCGGGAATTCCGGCGGCGGGACCGTGTCCCTTTTCACCGGCGCGCTCGATGAGAGGATCGCAGTCTCGGTCCCGAGCTGCTATTTCTGCACCTTCGAGGGAAGCATAGGAAGCATTTACCACTGCGACTGCAACTACATCCCCGGGATTATGCGCCTGTGCGAGATGAGCGACGTGGCGGGCTTGACCGCGCCCCGCAAGCTCGGGATCGTCGCGGGAGTCAAGGATGACATTTTCCCGATCGAGCATGTGAGGACCTCTTTTGCGAAGGTTAAGGAAGTGTACGGGGCCGCGGGCGTTCCGGGCAATTGCCGGCTCTATGAGGGCGAAGGCGGCCACCGCTACTACAGGGCCGGCGTGTGGCCGTTTGTCAGGAAGTGCTTTTCGGCATGATGCCGGAGAAGCATGTTCAACGAGGGGACAAGGAGCGGACATGAAAAAAACGGGCATAGGCGTCATCGGGGCGGGCAAGGCCGGATTTCTTTTCGGGCGGGCCATAAACGCTTCCGCCCACGGCAGGCTGGCCGGCCTGGCCGCGGCTACTCAGGAGGAGGCGGATGCCGTGGGCGCCAGGCTGAACGCGAGGCAGCGGACCGGTGACTGGAAGGAACTTCTGGCCAATCCGGATATCGACGCGGTTTTCGTGTCTTCGCCCACCCATCTTCATGCCGAAATGACTATTGCCGCCGCGCAGGCCGGCAAGCACGTGCTATGCGACAAGCCGCTCTGCCTTACGGTGAAGGAGGCCGACGGCATGCTCGAAGCCTGCCGCAAGGCCGGCGTCAAATTCATGGTCGGTTTTGTCGAGCGCTTCAATCCCGCATTCCGGGTTGTCAAGGACCGGATCAGGCAGGGGCATATCGGCAAGCCCGTGATGGTGAAGGCGCACCGGTCGCATCCGCCGCGCAAGGGAAGCTGGATAATGGACGACCGGAAAAGCGGCGGCGCGTTTCTTCACACTGGCTGCCATAACATAGACCTTGTCCAGTGGCTTTTCGATTCGCCCGTGGTCCGGGTGTCCGCCGAGGTGGCCGAGAGCGGAAATTTTCCGGGCTTCACCGACGTCGCATCAGTCCTGGCACGCCTCGAAAACGGCGTGATGGTCACGCTCCTGGAGAGCTACGCGCATCCCACCACGCTGCCGATGGGCGTTGACCGGGGAATGGAGGTTTTGGGCACCTCCGGCGCCCTTTACGTGGACCTTTTCCGCTCTCCCGTCACGCTCTGCAACGAGGCCGAAGGCTGGAAATACCTCGACGTGCTCACGTGGGTTGACGCGGAGGGGGCGCTCAGCGGCGCGCTGACCGAGGAAACCGAATACTTCATCGATTGCATCCGCGAAAACAGGGAGCCCGACGCGGCCCCCGCGATCGAAGGCAGACGGACGATCGCCGTGTTCGAGGCCGCCCAGCGCGCCGCCAGGGAGGGCAGGCGCGTGGACATTGAGCAATGGCGGCCCTGTGAGTAATTGCGATTATTTGCTTGCGTGCGGCCGGACTCAGTAATAGAGTGCCCACGTTCCATACGCCCAGAAAATGAATGCACGGGTGGCGGAATGGCATACGCGTTAGTTTGAGGGGCTAATGCCAGCAATGGCGTGCGGGTTCAAGTCCCGCCCCGTGCACCATTCGTTTTCAAGGGCGCCAGCCCCATGAAAATCCTCATCGCAAGCCGGAATCCCCACAAGATTCGCGAGATAAGCGAGATTTTCATGTTGCCCTCACTCGAGTTCGCCGGCCTAGATCAGTACCCCGGGCTTCCGGAAGTCCTGGAAAACGGCGCGACATTTCAAGAAAACGCCGTGAAGAAGGCGATGACCCTGGCCCTTGCGACCCGCCAGTGGACAATGGCTGACGATTCCGGCCTGGAGGTGGATGCCCTGGACGGCGAGCCGGGCGTCCGCTCCGCGCGCTATGCAGGCGAGCCTTCGGATACCGCCGCCAATAACAGGAAATTGCTCATGGCCCTTGCCGGCCGCGCCACCCGGAGCGCGAGGTTCCGGTGCGTCATAGCGCTGGCCAGCCCGAGCGGCCGCACCCAGTTGGTGGAAGGATCCTGCGAGGGCGTCGTGCTGACCGAATCGCGCGGCACAGGCGGGTTCGGATACGATCCGCTGTTTCAGCCCGCCGGATATGCGGCGACCTTTGCGGAGATGGACGCCGGTGAAAAGAACAGGATTTCCCACCGCGCCGCGGCCCTGAGGCGCGCCCTCGATGCATGGGGCAGGATGCTGGCAAGCAACCCGGCGGAATGGTGCGCGGATCGCAGGTTCGGCAAGCTCCGCCCGGAACCTGACCCCGGCTGAGGGGCGCATGGCAGCGGCTATTTGCCTTCGCGCTCCGGCTCGGCGCGCCGGCACCGGCAGCAGGAGCAGCCGCGTTCACCGGACTTGAGCAGCAGCGCGGAGGCTGCGCCGACCAGGCCGAGCACTACGGCCATTGATGTCAGTATGGGCACCATAAGCTCAGTCGCTTTCCGCTTATGGAGCAGTTCAACTGCTCCGCTCTTGTCTTCGATTGCCCTTTCTAGGTTCAGAAACTCCTGGCCGGAGGAATGCCGGCAAGCAGTATTGCGTCCGCCAGGACCAGAGCGGCCATCGCTTCGACAACCGGCACGGCGCGGATGCCCACACACGGATCGTGGCGGCCCTTGATGGCGAGGCGCCCCGTCTTCCCTTCGTAGTCCGCGGTGACCTGCTCCTTCGCGATCGAGGGCGTGGGCTTGAACGCGACACGGAACACTATGTTTTCGCCGTTTGAAATCCCGCCTTGAACGCCGCCGCTCCGATTGCCGACTGTCCCAAGGCGGCCGCCTTTCCATGTGAAAACATCGTTGTGTTCCGACCCGCGCATCCGAACTGCATTGAAGCCCGCCCCGACCTCGAATCCGCGGCAGGCCGGAATGGAGAGCATCGCGTGCGCGAGCATGGCGTGCAGCTTGTCGAAAACCGGCTCGCCCAGCCCGGGGGGCACATTCCGGCAGACGCATGTGATTGCCGAGCCCGCGGAATCGCCGTCTTTCAGCGCGGCTTCCACAATCTCCGCCATCTGCGCCGCGGCGGCCGGGTCAGGGCAGCGCGTGGGCGACGCGTCAACCTGGGCTCGGGTGGGGGGGTGCCCGGTCATGTCAGGGGCATCCGCTGCCCCGATCGAGCTGACCCATGCGGCAATGTCAATTGCATGAGCCAGAAACAGGAACCGCTCCGCAACCGCGCCTGCGGCCACGCGCGCGGCCGTCTCGCGCGCGCTGGCCCGGCCGCCGCCGCTCGAGGCTTGAATGCCGTACTTTGCGCGGTATGTCCAGTCGGCATGAGAAGGCCTGGGCGCTGACTGGGCGGCCGCGTAATCGCCCGCCCTGATGTCGCGGTTGCGAATCTCAAGCGCTATCGGAGCCCCGAGAGTAAGGCCATTTTCAAGGCCGGACAATATAGACACCGTGTCCGGCTCCATGCGCGCGGACGTGAGACGCTTTTGGCCCGGCCTGCGGCGGTCGAGCTGGGGCTGTATGTCGGACTCCGACAGCGGCATGCGCGGCGGGCATCCGTCAATGATTGCGCCAATGGCAAGGCCGTGCGATTCCCCGAACGTCGTGACGACCCAGCGTTTCCCAAAACTGTTGGACATGGCAGACTTTCCGAGGCCGGAATGAGCCTGAATACCCGCCGGGGCCGGCCGCCGCGGCCCGTCTTCCCGCAGCGCCGCATCCCGATTAGCGGAGCGGACCCATGCATGGAATCCGGGCCTGCAGAGGATTGTGAACGGAGCGGAGAAGCATCAAGCCTTGGCTGGCGATGTCCTGGGCATGGCTTTCTTGCCCGGGGCCTTGGCTTTCTGCTTCTTAATCCAGCGCTGGCGCCGGCTTCGCTTGATTCTCGATCTCAATTGCTGTCCCATAAGGCGCCGTACTCTAGGCGCGGCGCGCGATTTGTCAAGCCGATTTCTTCGGGAAACAGGAGGCGCGGGGTTTGAAGTTGACATCCCCGATCCAGGGGCTAGATTTTAACGCTTACGTACGTTGGAGGCGCGGGCGGCGCCCGCATGAGGAGAGCGATGCCGGACAAGTCTAAATCCGCGGCTGCCCTTGTATTGCAATGCCTGGTCTTCGCCCTTGTGTTTGCCCGCGCGCCTGCTTTCGCGCTGGACAATGAGGCCGAGTACTACCTGCCGGCCTCCATTGAAGACATTCTCGAAGAGGCGGAGGAGTACCTGGACAGCGTGTTTTCAGGCGACTTCCAGGGCTTTGAGCAGGAGGATTGGGATGCTTTCTGGGAGGAGGTGCAGAACGTGCTGAATTCGCGCTCCCTGGATTCCCTGGCCCTGATGCAGCCGGTGGTGGACCAGGGGCTGCTCTTTCTCGACGCGGTTCCGGCCTGGAGTTCCACGGCCGACTGGTTTCGCCAGCGGGTGGACTATTTCGATCTCGCGGGCGACGTGGTCTATCGTAATTATTCGCCCGGGCCCGCGCGCCTCTCCGGCTCCTGGACGCCGGTCCTGGAACTGGGCGGGCCTGGCGGCTCGGCGCCACGGCGCACGGCGCGCAAGCCGCCCGCAAAACTTGCGCCCAATCCCGGGCCGGCGCCGGCAACAACCCGGACAAGGCGGCCGGCCGCGGTGAATGCGGCGGCAATGTCCCGGCGCTCGGCGATCGTGCGGGACCAGGCGACATGGCTTGAGCGTCTTTCCGGCCGCGCCGCGCCGGCGCGGGCTGCAGATCTGGTTCCCATGCTCAAGGTTGTGTTCAAGAGCGAAGGCCTGCCGCCGGCGCTTGTCTGGATCGCAGAGGTGGAATCCACCATGAACCCTGATGCGAAAAGCCCGGCCGGCGCCGTGGGCCTGTTCCAGCTCATGCCGGCCACGGCCCGGCGTTTCGGACTGCGCACAGGCCTTGTTGACGATCGCAGAAATCCTGAAAAGAGCGCGCTCGCGGCGGCCCGTTATCTTAAACTTCTGCACAAGCGGTTCAAGTCCTGGCCGCTCGCGCTTGCGGCATACAACAGCGGCGAGGGCAGGGTTGGCGCGCTGCTTAAGACGCGCAATGCGGGTTCTTTCGACGCCATCGCGGACGATCTTTCCGTTGAAACCAGGATGTACGTGCCGAAGGTGGTCGCCCTTGTCAAGCTGCGGGAAAAAGTCGACGTCCTGAGCTTGCCCGGGCCCGCGAGCGGGGTTCCGCTGGCGCATGGGTTTCGCGGCCGCGCGCTTTTTTTCCTGTTCCCTTCGATGTGCCGTCTGGAATCGCTCGGCCTTGCAAGATAGCGCCCGCATGGCCGGGGCCGTCCGAACTGCGGCGAAAAGGCTTTCCCAGGCTCGTCCTTTCCTCCTTTGCGGCGCAGAGGCATCCGCGCCGGAGGACTGTCCGCTATTGCCGTGCCTGCAGGGCTGCGCGAAGGGCTGAAATGAATTCGCGGGTGGCTTGTTCGGGGTCCGGCGCGGATGTGACGGCAGTAACCACGGCCAGCGTGCGCGCGCCGGCTTCTGCAAGGCTGGCAATGTGGCTCTGCTTGATTCCGCCCATGACCGTGAAGGGTATTGAAAGTTTCGGGGCAATGCGGCGCAGCCCGTCCAGTCCGAGGAACTCCCCGGCCCAGCCCTTTGTCGTGGTGTGGAATAGAGGCCCTATGTTCACATAGGAGGCGCCCTGGCGCTGCGCTTCAAGAGCCTCCGCCTCGGAATGCGACGACGCGCCAATGATGAGGTCCGGCGCCAGCCGCCGGGCGTCGGACACCGGGAAATCATCCTGCCCCAGGTGCACTCCGTCCGCCTCGACTGCCAGCGCAACGTCTATCCGATCGTCTATGATGAGAAGGGCGCCGCGCTCCATGGTGAGCCCGCGGATTTCACGGGCAAGCCGGACCAGGTCCGGAATGGGCAGGCGCTTTTCACGCAGCTGTATGAGACGGCATCCGCCTTTGAGCGCGGCTATCACGATTTCCGCGGCCGTGCGCTCGCACGACAGCCTGCCGGGCGATACTACGAGGTAGAGCCCGGCATCTTGAAACACGCGCATGCGCTGCTCATGGATGCCTCGTTTCATCGCGTGTGCGCCCGGGAAGCGGGATCAGGCCGTGCTGCGATACACGGCGTCCCAGTTTTTGAACACAGGCTCAAGGCCGCGCACTTTGAGCATTTCGCAGAAGGCGGCCGTGCCCCGGTCGTCATTGACGGCGAATTGCCCGTTGCGGCAGGCTTCGCTTTCGGCGTACCCGCCAACAGTGGTGCGGCTTGCGGCGCTCATTTTGGAGATGCCCACGCCCGCCATGCCGTCCCTGAACGCGGGGCTTTCCCGGGTGGACAGCACCAGGTGCGCGTCGGGGAGGCAGATGCGGAAGGCCCATATGATGCGGGCGAGCAGCCGCTCGTCAACAGGGTGGCTTGGCGCGTAGCCGCCGGCTTGCGGGCGTATGCGCGGGAAGGAAACCGAAAATCCCGAACGCCAGAAGCTCTTGCGCAGATGTTCGATGTGACGGAACAAGGCCAGCGCGTCGAACACCGGGTCTGCCAGGCCGAGCAAAACGCCAAGGCCGACCTGGCGCATACCCCCTTCCAGCGCGCGTCTGGGCGCGTCGATCCGCCCTGCATAGTCCTGCTTCGGTCCCCAGCGGTGCGCCTGGCGGTATATGACGGGATCAAAAGTTTCCTGGTAAAGGGACATTCCAACGCACCCGGCGTCCGAGAGCGCCCTGTACTCGTCCGCGGTCATTGGAAATGTCTCTATGGCGACCAGGTTGAAGCGCTCGGCGGCGAGCCGGACATTTTCCAGGACGAACGGGAACCCGGCCTGCTTGGTGCGCTCGCCGGTGAGCAGCAGGATTTCATCGAACCCCATGGCCTTGATGGAATCCATTTCGCCGATCGCATGCCCGCGGTCAAGGCGGCTGCGAGGAATGCGGCGGTCGGCCGCGAACCCGCAATAGACGCAGCCGCCGGAGCAGTAATCGGAGAGATACAGCGGGATATAAAGCGAAATCGTGCGGCCGAAATGGCGGCGCGTCAGGTGCAGCGCCCGCTGCGCCATGGATTCCATTGCCGAGTCCGCCGCCGGCGAAAGCAGAACGGCAAGGTCCGAGACGGTCGGCGATTCCGCGGCCAGCGCCCGGAGCACGTCGCGCTCGGTGGCCGCGCGCGCAAGCTCCAGCCACGGGCCGGGATCGATCTGCTCGGGAATGCCTTTGCTCATTTGCGGCTCACGGCTGCGCCGGATTGCAGGCGGATAGAAACGAGGTCAGCGGGCTCGTGGCGACCGCGCATTCGCTGACCGGCATGATCCCGGCCAGGCGCGCTGAGCGGCCTGCCCGGACCGCGAGCTTGAAAGCGCCCGCCATTGACGCAGGGTCCTCCGCGGCCGCCACCGCGCTGTTGACAAGCACCGCATCGCAGCCCAGCTCCATCGCCGCCGCAGCTTCGGACGGGGACCGGAGCCCCGCGTCCACTATCACCGGCACGCGGCTGTTGCGGACTATCAGGCCCAGCAGATCGCGGGTGGTAAGGCCCTTGCCCGTTCCGATTCCCGCGGCAAGCGGCATGACCGCGGCGCACCCGAGGTCTTCAAGGCGCTTTGCGAGAACCGGGTCGGCCATGATGTACGGAAGAACGGCAAAGCCCTCGGCAACAAGAACACGCGCTGCCTCGAAAGTCTCGATCGGGTCCGGCATCAGGTGATGCGGATTTGGGTGAATCTCCAGCTTGGTGTAAGGGCTTCCGCTGAGTTCGCGCCCAAGCTGAGCGGCCCGGATGGCTTCGCGGGCGTTCAGGGCCCCCGATGTGTTCGGAACCAGCGTCAGGCCAGCGATCGAGGAGAGCGGTCCGAAAAGGTCGTCGGACGCCTGTTCCCGGTTGAAGCGCCGGAGCGCCACCGTCACGAGCTGGGCCCCGGAGGCCCTGACGGCTTTGAGCATGGCAGCCGGGCTGGAAAACTTTCCGGTCCCCAGCAGCAGCCGGGACTGGAACGTGCCCGTGCCCAATCTTAACGGATCTCTCATAATTCGACTCAGGCAGGCTTGGGAGGATGCGCAAGCGCCGGGTTCGATTTCACCCGCCGCCCGCAAAAGAGACGATTTCGATGTTGTCTCCCTCCGAGAGGCGCACAAACTTGCGGCGCGATGAGGGAATGACTTCGTCGTTGACGATCAGGGCCACGTGCGCGGTGGTCAGGCCTATTTCATCGAGCAGTTCAGCCAGGGATCCGCCGCCCTGGTGCTTGTGTGCCTTGCCGTTGACTGTCAGCTTCATACGTGGAACTTTCCTCTATAATCGTTCCCGGACGGGATGTTCGCAAAGAAGGCGCACTCCAATCGCAAACGCAGGGTCTTCATACCCGTTCGCCCGGCGTTTGTCAATGAAATCCCCGGCGCCTTTAGTCTGAGGACAGCCCTGCGCTCCTCTGGATTCATACCCGCGCGGCACCCGCGGCCATGCGCTTTTCAAGCTGCTCGGCATAGCCTGAAATATCCGTGCGCCTGGCCGCTGAAGTGTCTATCGCCGCCTGGGCCACAGCCGGCGGCACTTCCGCCATGAGGCGCCGGTCAAAAGGCTTGGGCACTATGTAATCCGGCCCGAATTCCAGCGTTTCGTCCGGATAGAGCGCCTTGAGGCGGTCATCCGCCGGCTTTCGGGCCAGGTTTGCAAGCGCCTGCGCGGCGGCTTTTTTCATCTCGATATTTATGGTCTTTGCCCGCACGTCCAGCGCGCCGCGAAACAGGTACGGGAACCCGAGCACATTGTTGATCTGGTTCGGATAGTCGGAGCGCCCCGTGGCCATGACGTACGGCTTGCCCCTGAGTGCGGACGCCACCTGCTCGGGCAAAATCTCGGGGGTCGGATTGGCCATTGCGAAGATGGCCGGAAACGCTGCCATGCTCCGGACACAATCAGGTGTGACGCAGCCTGCCGCGGAAACGCCGATGAACACGTTGGCGCCCGCCATGGCTTCGCCCAGGGTCTTCGCGGCGGTGCGCGCGGCATGCCTCCGCTTCATGTCGTTGATGTCGGTCCGGTCCGGAGTGATCACTCCCTTGGAGTCGCACATCGTTATCGCTGCGGCGCCGGCGTCCTTGAGCATGTCGGCAATGCGGATGCCGGCTGCGCCCGCGCCGCTGATGACAATCCGCAAATCAGCCATCTTCCGGCCGGCGATTTCGCAGTAGTTGATGACGCCGGCCAGGGTTATCACCGCCGTGCCCCACTGGTCGTCATGGAAAACAGGGATGTCGAGCATTTCGTCAAGCCGGCGCTCTATCTCGAAGCAGGCCGGCGCCGCGATGTCTTCCAGGTTGATTCCGCCGTACATGCAGGAGAGGCGGGCCGTGGCTTCGATCACCCGTTCGACGTCGGTTTTGCCTGAACATTGCCCGTTCATCCGGCAGAATTCGAGCGGCGCCGGCCATGCGTCCACGTCCGCAAAAGCCTTGAAGAGCACGGCTTTTCCTTCCATGACGGGAATGCTGGCCGTGGCGCCCAAGTCGCCAAGGCCCAGGATGGCCGTTCCGTCTGAGACCACGGCCACGAGATTTTGCCTGGCCGTGTAGGTGAACGCGTCTGCCGGGTTGTCGCGCAGCGCCTCGACCGCGATGGCAACGCCCGGAGTGTAGGCAAGGCTCAAGTCCCTCGGTCCGCGGAGCGGCTTGGTGAGCAGTGTCCCGATTTTGCCGCCCAAATGATAAGAAAGAATATCCTCTCGACTTATGTTCATGGCGCGCTATTATTCAGCGCCAATTTTGGAATGCAAGCCAAAGGAATCAAATTCTTTGGCAAATGGCGCCCCCTTCGTCTATCGGCTAGGACATCAGGTTCTCATCCTGGAAAGAGGGGTTCGACTCCCCTAGGGGGTGCCCATATCCGTCCAGGCACGAGCAACCGATTTCAATTCTCCGTTTCAATTGGCGCGGAATCGCCTCAAACAGTGCGGCGCTGCAGAAGAGAACTCGGGGTCGCTGCCGGTATGCGCCTTCGCCTGCCCGTACCCGTACCCGTTTCCGTACCCGCACCCGTACCCGTTCAAGCACCCGCACCCGCCGCACCCCGCCAACCTGAACCTCCGCAATGCAGAACGGGGCTTTTGGGACAGGCAGGTTTCAAAACTGGAAGGCGATGGGCCTCCTTCGCCGGATGCGGCCGGGATGTAAGCCGGTTTGTGTAAGCCGGTTCGTGTAGCCGCGCCGCTGCGCGGCGCGCTTTTCCAGGAAACACGGGGACAGACAGACTGTTGCCCTGCCAGTCGCCGAAGTCGAAGAGGCAGGAGCCGCGGGCGGCATCCGATTCGAGCGCCCAGGGCCCGCCCAGCGGGGAGTGGGGCAGGCCTGGCGCGGTGGAGGCGGCCTCCTGCAGCGCCCGGCGCATGGCCGAAGGCGGGGTCGCGCCCGGTGGCCGCGCGCCCGCCGGCATCGCCGGGCCTGGTGTGCGGCAATTCACTTCTGTCAGCGGCCCGCGTCCAGGGCGACAACACGGCTGCGGAACACGAAAGGCGCCGTGGATTCGTCCTTGAATCTTACCTGGCCGACGACGGCAACGCGGTAGCTGCCCGGCGATGCCGTGAGGCGCAGGCATTGCGAATGGCCGGCGGCGGGAGCAGGGCCGAGTTGCGCCACGGCGCGCCCCTCCATATCCTGCAACTCCAGCCTGCCGCTCACGGACGACACGGGTTTGCGCATGGGCCGCGCCTTGGCCGGCGACACTGTCACCAGCCTCGGGTCCGGATCCGGCCAATCGAATTCGAACACCGGCGCATCGGTCGCGGGCGGCAGATTGCCGCCAATCACGCGGCCGGCCAGGCGCCTCAGGTATTGGGCCGGCATCCCGGGCGAATGGTCGAACAGTGTGAATCCGTCCGCGCCGGCCTCGCGCGCGCCCGCGATTTGCGCGGCCGCCTGGTCGGGCGTCAGCACGCGGCTTTCCAGGGTGACGAAGAGCGAGGGGCATACTGGAATGCGCGCATCGATCAGGGCGATCTGTCCCTTGACCATGTTTCGAACCGTTCCACCGGATGTCGCGGTGTTCATCGGGATCACAAAATCGAGCAATCCTTCCTTTATCCATGCCACCCAGTCCTGGCCCACATCATCACGGCATACGGGATAGTTGTGGAAGACGGCCGCGGAGATTCGAACGTGCGGCTTGATCGCGTGCGCGCCGCGGCTCACGGCGCGCACCAATCGCGTTATCTGCTCGCAGCGCCAGTCAAGATAAGCGCGGCGCAAAGGTCCCAGGACAACATCCGCCGGCCACGCCGCCGCTTTCTGCGCCGTGTCATGCTGGAATCGCTCGCGGCAGCCGCTGCAGAAGCAGCCGTGGCTGTCGGCGTAGCGGATGGCGTCGAACATCAGCCCGTCCACATCGTAGTTGCGCACCATCTCCAGCATGGAATCGGTCTCGAGCTTGAAATTGGCCGGGTGTGACGGGCAGAGCCACTCCCTGGTTTCCCCTGTGTCCGTGACCTGCAGGCGGCCTTCGGCGCGCATCCGCTCCACGAACTCCCTGGGCGTCGCCCACTCGAGGTTCCAGCAGAGTTTCCAGGCGTGGACCTGGATGCCTCTTTTGTGGCAGGCGGCAACGCACTGGGCAAGCTGGTCGCCGCGCTTGCGGAAGGCTTCGGACTTGGGCAGCACGGCGCTGTTGTAATGGGCCACACCGCCCCAGGCCATGTCGGGAAGAACCGCGTTGAAGCCGCACTCGGCGAGAACGCGCGCGCTTTCCTCCCAGCCCCCCGGCTCTCCGCCGGTGCCGGTGTGGTTCGACACCGCGCGCCACTCGCCATTTACTGGTCGCTGCGCGGCGAGATAGGCCTCGGCAAAATGCTCCCGCGCCGCTTCCGCCGCCGCCGCCGCCTCCGGCCAGCGCCGCGCCGCGCAATGAGCTTTGCTTTCGCCTAAACGCTGCTCTCCCCTGGCCACCCCGGCTTGCATGCCGTCCGCCAGCGGGTGGCCCGGGGCGCGGCCTCGGATGTAGCTCGCAAGCGCCCCGGCATCGCTGAAAGGCCCGACCTCGCCCGCGCGTTCGATGGCGCCCTCCGCAGCCTCGGCCCAGGCGGACGCGCAGAAACTGCCCGCGAGCGCCACGAGGAACTGCCGCTGGCGCATGGTGTCGCCGGGCAGCAGCGTGTGGGCCATGAACGCGCCGGCGTCGCTCAGCACCACGGCCGGCGGCTTCTGCCGGCGGCCGTCCGCGGCAATCCATTGTCCGATGACGCGGGCGTGTTTTGCTATCGGTTCGACTTCAAAAATGGCGCCTGAATCCTGCCTTATGCGCCGGGGCATGCCCGGAACGCCGGAAAGGCTGAAATCCACCTCCAGGAACTGGCCGTCCCGCTCCCTGGCCAGCCACTTGACCATGCGAATGCCGAGCAGCTCGGGCAGCGGATCGGGCAGATCGTAAAAAGCGATCAGTTTCCCGCCACCCTTGGCGAACCGCTTCAGCCCTTCGGCTGCCGGCTCGCT
>JAAZAB010000234.1 GCA_012514555.1 Lentisphaerota bacterium | reverse complement strand
AAATGCACATGCACAGCAAATACTCGGACGGCCGCAAAAACGAAACGCCGGCCATGATGGTGGCCGCCTGCCGCAAGCTCGGT
The DNA here is from genome assembly GCA_012514555.1 of Lentisphaerota bacterium. Lineage (GTDB taxonomy): Bacteria > Verrucomicrobiota > Kiritimatiellia > JAAZAB01 > JAAZAB01 > JAAZAB01. Next base: position 1,939 of record JAAZAB010000234.1, on the reverse strand, counting down.
TACGACTTCGCCTTCGCAACGGACCACCATTCCTACGCCGCATCGCTTTCGGCAATCAAAGATTTCGCCAAGCTCCCCACGGACATGAAGACATTCCCCGGCGAAGAAGTCCACAGTCCCGGCAACAGGGTCCATATCCTTTCGCTCGGCGCCTCCGAAAGCATGACGGACTGGTTCACCACCCGGAGCAACGATTATGAAAAAGCCGTCGCCGAAGAAAAAGCCAAACTCCCGGACACCCTGCCCGACTCGATGAAACCCTGGGTCGCCACCTCGTTTGTCGTATGGGATAAAATCCGCTCCTGCGGCGGAATCGCCGTGTTCTGTCATCCCTACTGGAGGCCGAAGTTCAAACAATACATCCCCTGCACCGTTGCCGATTATTTCTTCCAGACCGGGAAATTCGACGCCATGGAAGTCCTGAATACGGACAGCAGCGACCTCGGCATCCTCCACTACAACGAGCTGCGCGCGCAGGGGCTGAAGATCGCCGGAATCGGGGTCACGGACGCGCATTCCATCAAGGCGCTGGGAAACGCCTACACCATCATCCTGGCCGAATCGCTCGACTTCCCCTCGCTGGCCAAAAACATCCGCCTCCGCAACTGCGCCGCCGTGGACGTTGATCCCAAATCCAAACGCCAGACCGTCATCGGTGAATTCCGGTTCTCCAGGTATGCCATCTTTCTCATCAAGAATTTTTATCCCAAACAGAATGAACTCTGCAAACTGGAAGGGGAATGGCTTCTCAAAGCACTCGAGGGCGACGCAGAAGCGCTTGCCGCTCTCAAAGAATCCCAAGGCACGACACCCGGTCTCAGAATCAAATACTGGCAGAAATAAATCAGCCCCGACGGAACGCTCCCCGTGGCCGCGCCATGCAAACTCAATACCAGGCTGTTTTGTTGAGCCGGCGGTTCAGCCGCCTGGAAACCGGTTTCTTTTCACCTTTATGGCATTGACCGTCGTCGATCAAGCCGCCGCCCCCGGCGGCGAAACCGTGACCATCAAGCTGGTCATTCCCCCGGCGCCGGCTTACGCCCGGGACATCCGCGGTTTCATCGACTGGATTGACGCCGAAAATTTCCGCAGCATCACCTCGCGCCTGGCGGGCAAGTTTCACGACGTCAGCGAAGACCGCTACTTCTTCGCGGAAATAGACGGCGAAATCGTCGGCCAGATGTGGTACGGCTGGGGGCGCCATGCGCAGCCCGCGGCAAACTTCGGACAGGTTTTCGTCGCCGCCCGCCACCGCAAAAAAGGCATTGCCGGGCGCCTCTTCTCGGCCTTCAGCAGACACTATTTCGACAATAGCCTGCCCATTGCGGCATTCTGCACAACCGGCTCCGAATGGGTCGCCAACATCTACAAGGCCGCGGGCTTCCGGACCATAGACCCAAAGGCCGGCTGCGGGCCGCTGTACTGCCCGAAACCCGGCCAGCCTGAAACCTTCGACGAGTTCGCCGCAAAGTTCTATTGCGGGCAATGCGCGGAGCGCGCGCAGGCCGTGCCGGCCACCATGGAATACCGCCACGAACTCGATTGCGTGCTCAAATTCACACTGATCCGCATGGGCATGCTGCCGGAACCCTTCCCCAGCTTCCAACAAGCCTGCTTTGATCATCTTGACGGCCAGGGCGACATTGTGGTCTTCCTGTCCCCGCAAAAATGCCCGCTTGGCTGGCGCTTCACCCCCCGCGACGGCGCCGCCCCGCGCGGCGCCATGCACCCCGAGTGCAGAATTTGACAAGGCGATGCAGGTGTTCCCTCACGCGGACATCCACCAGGTTTGCGCGATGCAACACCCGGGCCTAAACCCGGATTTTGCGATTGGTCAGAGTGCGGCAGATGCAAGGCGCAGCGGGTGAAGGCGTATTGACATACTCCGAACCCGCTGCAACACAGCAGATGCCGCACTATGGCCAATCCCTCGTGGTTT
>JAAZAB010000233.1 GCA_012514555.1 Lentisphaerota bacterium | reverse complement strand
TGAAGGAAGGGACCCGGCTGGCCATTGCCGGCGACTCGATCACCCAGCAGAAGATATACAGCCAGTTTCTCGAGACCTACCTGGTCGCCTGCGCGCCCGTCACTAATATCAGCGTCATCCAGCTGGGCTGGGACGGCGAGACCGCCGCGCGCTTCGCCGCGCGCCTGGAAAACGACCTGCTGCCCTGGAATTCCACGGTGGTGACGCTGTGCTACGGCATGAACGACGGGCGCTACCGGCGGTATGAGGAGTCCATTGGTGCGGCGTACCAAAAGGCGATGGCCGAGATCCTCGACGGGCTTCAATCGCGCGGGGTGACCGCGGTGGTCGGCGGGCCCGGCGTCGTGGATTCCCATTATTTTACGCGCACGAACGGGTATAACGAAAGCCTGGCCCGGCTGAGCGCGATCGCCGAAGAACTGGCGGCGCGCTACGCGTTCCCGTTTGCCGACGTTCACGGCGCGATGGCGGACGTCATGGCGAAGTCCAAGGCCGCCCTGGGCGAGACCTACCCGGTGGGCGGATTTGACGGGGTGCATCCCGTCCATAACGGCCATCTGGTGATGGCGTACGCGTTTTTGCGGGCCCTGGAGCTGGAGGGCGATATCGGCTCGATAGTCTATGACTGGACCAACGGCGCCACGGCGACCGGCGATCACCGGATCCTGGACTGCGCCTCCGGCGCGCTGGAGATCGAGAGCCGGCGCTATCCCTTCTGTTTCGGCGATACCGCGGACGATCCCTACGGCAAGAGGATGGTCGGCGTGCTGCCCTTTGTCCCGTTTCAGGAGGAGTTGAACCGGTTTACCCTGACGGTGCGCAACCTGCCGCCGGGCGACTACGAGGTCTGCTGGGGCTCGGAGCGGAAGCGGTTCGACGCCGAACGGCTGGCCCGGGGCATCAACCTGGCCGCCGAGTTTATCGAGAACCCGTTCCGGTCCGCCTTTGCCCGGGTCCGGAAGCGCGTCGCCGCCAAGCAGGCCTTTGAGACCGTCATAATCAAAGGCGTGATTACCCAGGCCCGGGTGCTGCGCGCGGAATTCCAGAGCGGCGATGACGCGTTGCGCCTGATGGACGAACTCCGCGACGCGCTGCTGGCGCGGCACCGGGCGTATTGCGAAGAGGTCCGTGCTGCGGTGCTTCCCGTCCGCCACGAGCTCCGGATCACCCGCTGCGGCCCTTAGCCTGCCCTTGCGCGATCCGGCGGCGATGATGCTTGTCGGGCTCCCGTTTGATTAGAGGGAGTAGAAGGGGTCAGATAGTATGAAAGGCGGTTAGAGCTCCGACGCGATGCGGAGGGGAGAAGGGGGCAGTCCGTGATTCCTGGGATTGCTTCCAGCAGGCGGCGCAGGCGCTGCGGGTCCGGATCGCCGCCCTGCTCGACCAACCGGGCGGCTTTCGACACCGACGTGCGGTGCCCCATCGCCAGGCGGGTACTGATCCAATCCGCCCCCACGCTCGTGTGGCGACTCAACCACCAGGCTAAGACCAGCTTCCGCTTGTCGCTCTTCTTCAGCCTCGCCAGCCGTTCCGCCGTCAAGCTGTAGGCCGCCAGCCCCTGCCGTAACCAGGCGGCGGCCGCCCGGTCGTCATGCGCCCGTTTTGCGTCCCCGCCGTAGCTTTCCCTCTTCCCGCCCTTGATCTTGGGCCCAAGTGCTTCCAGCAGGGTTTCCCGAAACATGTCGCCCCCCAAGCACCAGCCCCGCTGGATCTCTTTCCAGTCCCCCATCAATGCGTTGCGCCCGTCCTCGCTCGCCCATTGCCGGCAACGGCTCTCCAGATAGCGCGCGTATTGCCGCCCCCAGTCCCGCCGGCGCGCGTCGATCCCCACGCACTCCACGACTCGCGTTGTGCTCAACCAGGCCGGCTTTCTTGCCTGCCCCATGTACGCCGGCACGCTGCTCCAGGGATATGCCCACACTTCTTCCTCCGGCCAGTGTACCAATCCCGCCCTTAGCGGATTCAGATGAATGTACGTGCTGACCCGCTCGGTATATCCGCTTTCTTCCGCCTCCAGGGCGACCGCTTTGTATCGCCCTTGAAACACGTGCCCGCGCTGGCGATAGCGCGCATTATAGCGCAAGGTGTAGGTGCTCAAGAACCACTTCATCCCCTGCACCAGGTTCGCCTCCGGCGTCTCCAGCAGCAGGTGATAGTGATTGGTCATCAACACGTAGGCGTGAACGATCCACCCGGTCCGCTCGCAGGTTTCGCCCAGCGTCTCGAAGAACCGTTCCCGGTCGGCATCGCCTCGGACAATCGCTCGCCCCCGGTCCCCGCGGCTCATCACATGATAGAGCGCGCCCACATATTCCACTCTCGGCTTCCTGGCCATGCCCAATCTTTTAGCCCCTTGATCCCCATGCTGTCAAACAAAAATACCAAGAATCTCGGACTGACCCCTATCCCCTAAGAATCTCGGACTGACCCCTATCCCCTACTTCTAAAGGAAATCGCGCAGATCCAGACGATGGAGCGGGGCACGCTCTGCCGGATGAAGGGCGGCGCCTTCTTCAACCACCAGACATGGCGCAACGGGCACAACCAGGTCCGCTATGTGCCGCGAGCCGAGGTCCCCGCCCTACGCAAGGCCATCGCCGGCTACCGCTGCCTCCTGCTCCTCACCCAGCAGTATGCCGACCTCATTGTCCAGCGGTCCAGAACCGCCCGCTCCGCTCAACAGCCGAAATCAAGCCGCCCACCAACCCGCCATACAATAAATTAGATGCGTTCGCCCTGCGCCGGGGAGATCGCGTTGATCCCAGAGCCGGGAACCGATCTCCGCCTTGAAGTGGCCGTTGAACGACTCCATTTCTGTGTTGTCCCGAGCGCCGTTGAGCGCGTAGGAGATCCGCACCTGGTCCAGCAGCCGGACATGCCGCAGCCACTCGTGGGCGGTGTAGACAGGATCCTGGTCATGATGCACGATGACGCCAGCCAACCCGATGCCGAAGTGGTCCAGGTTCCGACGTGCCCGCGACCAGGCCGCCAAGGCCAAGGCGGTATTCTTGGCCGAGGCCACGGACCAGCCGACCACGTACTTGCTGGCGTGGTCGACAAGGGGCATCAGGTGGGCCTTCTGTCTCTGCCGATCGAAGAGCAGTTCCGTGAAGTCGGTGTACAGCACGTGCAGCGGGGGGATGTCCTCCAGCGTCGCCACCAGGTTGGCTCGGTCCCCGATCTGCTGGATGACGCGCCGAATCGCGCTCGGCCTGGGAGGGTGCACGGCCCGAATCAGCGGCAATTCCCAAGCTTTTTGCAGCTTTCGGACCACTTTGG
>JAAZAB010000232.1 GCA_012514555.1 Lentisphaerota bacterium | reverse complement strand
TTTTTCAAACGCAAAATCCGGGTTGATGTGAACATTTTCCCGATAGCGGCCGTAAACGCTTGGGCGTCAGGCTGGAATACGTTCCAATCGCCGGTCCCCTCCCCCCTGTAGCGCCGCACGGTGTGCGGCGAAACGCGCCACCCCATGGCGCGCTACAGAAGACAAAAGAATACAGAATTTGCCCAATCGCCGGTCCAAGCCCCCCTGTGGCGCCGCACGGCGTGCGGCGAAACGCGCCACGCCGTGGCGCGCTACATCGAGATGGACTTTCGCACCTGGCCGGCGCGCGCAAGACTCCTGGCTTCGACGCTCTGAACCTCTACAAAGCCCTGTGAGCTAACGGGGTTCAGGCCCTCGCTGCGCTCCATTGACGAATCCTCGGGATTATAGAGAGAAGCCCGGCAATCCGTGAGCTTTTGGAAATAGATATTCCCCTTGAATAGTCCCACGGAGATTGTCCCAGTCGCATTAGCAGCCAAAACATTGACGGCAGCCATGGCTGCGGTGGTGACGGGATCGTAAAAACGGCCGTCGTATATCTGGTCCGCGATCAGGGTGGAAAGCTGGCGGAACAGCCTGGCAGCCCTGCGGTCCATCACAGCCTGGTACACGAAGTCGAGGCAGCGCCCGAGCAATTCCATGCCTGGCGCCTCGTACACGCCGCGGCTCTTTGTGCCGATGACCCGGTTTTCAAGGGCGTTTTTCATGCCCAGGCCGTTGCGGCCTCCGATCCGGTTCGCAATGGTCATGGCCTGGAGGGGGCTTGCCTTTTTCCCGTTGAGCTTCACGGCCCGTCCCTTTTCAAAGCGGACGGAGAATGTCTCGACCCTACCGGGCGCATCGTGCGGCCACACGCCCATGGTTGGAGTGACGATCGTGCAGGGCGTCTCGACGCTCTCAAGGTCCTCGGCCTCGTGAGAAAGCCCGGCAAGGTTCGCGTCGGTCGAGTATTTTTTTTTGCCGCCCGGGAAAACCCTGATGCCGTGCGCGTTGAGATACTCGGCCATCTGGGTCCGGCCGGGGAACTCCGCGAGGAGCTTGGGATCGCGCCAGGGCGCGTAGACCTTCATGTCCGGCGCCAGGACGTTCGTATAGCGTTCGAACCGCACCTGGTCGTTGCCCCTGCCCGTGGCGCCGTGCGCCAGCACCCGGCAGCCGCGCTTCCGCATTTCCGCGAGCAGGCCCCTGACCGTCACGGCTCGGGCGATACCGGTCGTGTTCCAGTAGCCTCCGTCATACATGGCCTGGGCCTTTATGACCTCGAAGCAGGCCTCGGCCATGTCCTCTTTGAGATCCACGATGACGGTATCGGCGCCGCAGGGCTTCATGCGCCTGCGAACGTCGCCGATGTTCGCTTCGTCCGGCTGCGCCAGGTCGGCCACGAAGCAGAGCACATCCGTTCCCAGCTCCGTGAGCTTGCGCACGATGGTCCTGCTGTCAAGGCCGCCGGAAACGCAGACGCCAACTTTCAGGTTCCGGATATCGTCATAGGTCATGTTGCTTTCCTTTCGGTGAATGCGCGCATTATGTTGAGACTGGTCAAGCCGTGAATGCGCTCCTCTGAAACGCCCCACTCCGGCAGGCGCTTTTCCACAAGCTCGCGGTAGAGCATCAGCGACGGGAACCCGGAGGAATAAGGCGGCGCCAGCTTGTCCACGAGCGCGTGCGGCGCATGGTCGGTTTCTATCCAGTCAATCCCGCCTTCAACGAGGGCCGCCCGCAGGGCGAGCACGTCCGCCCCGGTTCGAAGGGGAGGGTTGACCTTGTAGATGGCGCCGTCCGGCCGGCGCATGCGCTTCTCATCCCAGAGCAGGTGGTGCGGCGTGGCGCCGCAGGTGATCCTGAGCCGGCCCCGCGCCTGCCGGACAAGGTCAAGCGCACCGGCGGTCGACACGTGGCAGATGTGCAGCACGCCCGCGAAGCCCGCTTCGGCAGCAAAGGCGACCTGGTCCCGCACCGACTCGATTTCAGCCGCGGCAGGGCGCGCGCGGCCGTGCCCGGCGGGCCCGGCCGCACCGCAGGCGCGGAAGCAGGACTCCTTTTCGCAGTGCACCGCCAGCACCCCGGAATAACCGGCGCCGGCGAGTGTCCGGTACACGCGGCGCTGGTCTTCCCCGGCCGCGACCGCCAGCGCGCCCACTGACCTGCCCGCGTACAGCTTGAGTCCCACGATTGCGGGCTCGTCACGGACCAGGCGTGCCGCGGCCTCGATTTGCGCCTCGTCCGCCGTCACGCCCATGTAAAGGCCGTACCTGCCGCGCGCGCCCGGGGGAACGAGCAGGAGGCGTTGCTCCGCGTCAGAGGCGGTCAGCACGGGCGGATCGGTGTTCGGCATGTCGAACACGCGCGCCACGCCCTGCTCGTCGCAGAGCCGGAGCACGTGCTCGATCGTCTCCTTGTGGCGCTCGCGGCCGTCGCGGCAATGAACATGCGGGTCGATTCTCATGTTTTACAGGGCGCCTTGAATGATTGTGCCGCCGGCGCCATGCGCGTCCGCAAGCGGTCCCAGGGCGCCCTGCGCTTCCGGATAGGTCCGCAGAATCTTGAGCGCCTTCTCCCGAGTTCCCGCGCCCGAGGCAAAGGCCCGAAAGTATCCCGGATGCCCGAGCAACGCGCGCACGGCCCACGCGCGCGGGTCCCGGGATCGCTCCACCAGGGACTCATGCAACGCGGGCGACACGCGCTTTTTTGCCAGCGCAAAGCCCCATGCCGCATCGTCGAGCGGCACAACAGCCTCGGAGCGCAGGCCCAAATCCCGCATCACCGCGGTCCCCTCCTCCATCCGGTCCACGAAGAACGCAACGCCCGCCAGCGCGCCTCCGGCTTTTTCAACCATGGGCTTCCAGTAATCGCGCACCGACGAGCCCTCGTTGTTCAGGTCGGCCACGTGCAGAAGCCTGCGGCCCCTGATGCCGGCGCCAAGCATTTTGCCGTTTTTGTACAGCTTCACGTGCGGCTTTCGCAGCGCGACCGCGACCGGGTTGGAGAAATCCCAGTCCCTCGTTTCGCCGCCCGAGATCGCATCGAACTCCGGGAACCCGGAGCGGATCAGCTCCGCAATGGAGTCAACGGCAAAAGCATACGCCTGGCCCTCTTTTTCGACGGCGATGCTCTGGACGTAATACGGCCCGACCTGGCCGGAGGTGTACGGGAACCACGGCGTGTTTTCGTCGATGAACTCGAAGGCGCCGTTCCGAAGCAGGGCGTCCAGGTTCGCCTCCTGCAGTTCCAGGCGTCGTTCCCGGTTCATTGCCTTGCTCCGGATGCGTGCCGCCCGGCGCCGGCCAGCAGGGCCGCGCGCAGCTTCATGCGCCAGGCCGCGTTTTTCGGAAAATCCTCAAAGCTCCTGATCGCCGACAGCCGGCGGTCGTTTCGGGGCACGCCGAGCGTCTGCAGCAGCGCGTAGTCCTGAAGGCTTTCGCCGAACACCTCCCAGCGGATGGAATCCACCGGTCCGCCGGGCCCGGGATAAACCACGAAAGTGTCGCCGTACGCCCAGCCCGGCCATTTCAGGCCGTCGGATACGGTGTAGGGATCGATCAGCTCACGGGTCTGGCTGCGATACCAGTAGTTGTAGCCCCAGTGCAGAAAGCCCTGGAACGGCCAGCGGTAGAACACAAGGCCGTGCATTGCAATCTTTGCCAGGGGCGTGTCCATCAGGCGCTGAAGATACCGGCCCCGGGGGCCGCAACAGTAATAGCACCAGCTCGGAATGCCCTCGGCGGCGAACGACAGGGCCGTGGAAATGCTCGGAACGGGCATGTCAGTGAGCCCGGCCTTCGCGAAGTCAATCGATGAAAGCGCGTCCATGACTTTCATCCACGGCGCCAGTTCGGCCAGCATGGCCCGCGCCTTGCGATAATCGTCAATGTGGTCGCCATGCGGCTCGTCCGAAACGTGGAAAAAGGAGCGCTTCGCAATGCCCTCTTCATCCATGAACCGCCGGAGCTCGGGCAGATACTGCGCCAGGAACGCGCGGTAAACCGGGCTTGTCGCGCCGGTCTCCGGTTTCCAGAGCAGACGCTCGTCCCGGCCCCGGTCCTCGTAAATCCGGATCGCGTTCTTGACGCCCCACTGCGTGAACGGGTGACACCACTCGAACTTGCGCACCCCGGCCGCCCCGGCCATGCGCACGTACCGCCTGACATCGCGCCAGTCGAAGAGATACCGGCCCCGGGCCGCGCGCCTGACACCCAGCAGCTGGGTGGGCCGCTTGACGCCGTCGAGCGGAGGCGTGAAGACAGGGACGTACAGCGTGTCCTGGCCGTGCTCCGCCACGTTGCGCGCGTAGCTTTCGAGGATCGTCCAGAAGCGCTCGTCCATGCCGTCCGTCTTGTACCAGTCCATGATGGAATCCGCATAGAACCAGTGCGTCACGGAAAAGCCTTTCCGCTTCTCCAGCGCGACGTCGTGCAAGCGCACCTTCACCGAGTGCGCAGCCGGCTTCGCGCCTCCGGCCTCGACGCGAACCTTGAGCGAATGAACGCCCGGCGCGGCGCCGCGGCCGGGCTGAAGCGAGACCCAGAACGCGTGCGTCTCGCCGCCGGGCAGCAGGACGCTCGATTCGTCAAAAAGCGGATCGGGCACGAATCCGGGCGTGTGCCCGAGGCCGTCCATGTCCAGCGGATCCGCCATGACAGGCGTGTTGTGGTGAGGAAGCGGGACATACCCCACGCGCCGGACCCGTATCCGCCAGCCGGCCGGGCCGTCAACCGCCAGGCTCACGTTCACTGGCGAGGGCTCGTCCCCGCGAACCGCCACCTGGAAGCTCATTCGCTCGTTCAGCGCGCCTTCAAGGGCCGGATGCGCCGGCCCGCGCCGCGCAGGCGATTGCGGAAACACGCGCTCCGTGTTCGGAACCACCCATGATGCGACAGGCATGTTGCCCTCCTTGAAAAACCATCTTATTACCCCTTTTTCCCGGCGGCGTCAAAGCCATAAATAGGCGCGTCAGGCCGACCACATTTCGCCCGGGCGGTCGGGGTGGGTAAGCTTGATTTCGATTGCGCCGTGCCCGCGGTCCCGGAGGATGCCGCGCACGGTTTCCAGGGCCAGCTCCGGGCGGTTGCAGTCGGAACTGAGGTGGGCGAGGAAAACGTGAGTCAGGCCGTTGCCGGCGATTTCGGCGATCATTTCCGCGGCCGCCCGGTTTGAAAGGTGCCCCTGTCTTCCGGCGATGCGCTGCTTAAGCGCCCACGGGCGGTCGGCCTGTTCAAGGAGGCGCTCGTCGTGGTTCGCTTCCATGATGAGCGCGCGGCACGCGCGGAGGCGTTCGCGGACGAGGTGGGTCGGCATGCCGATGTCGGTCACAATGCCGACGCGGGCGCCCCCGGATTCCAGGATGAACCCGACCGGCTCGGCCGCATCGTGCGGAACGGAGAAGGGCTCGACGTGAATATCGCCCACATCGAATGCCGAGCCGGTGGTGAACACCGTCCACGGCAGGGGCTTGAGGGCGTGGTCGGCGCCCAGCACGTCGCAGGTCCCGGCATTGGCATAGAGCCGGACGCCATAGCGGGAGTGAAGCGTGCGCAGCCCGGACGTGTGATCTGAATGGTCGTGTGTTACGCATACCGCCTGGATGCCGTCAAGGCTGCGCCCGATGGCGGCAAGGCGCCTGCCGGTCTCGCGGCAGCTGAGGCCGGCGTCTACGAGCAGGCGGGTTGCGCCCGATTCCACATATATGCAGTTGCCTGAGCTGCCGCTGGCGAGCACGCAAAATGAAAAAGGCATGCTATCATCCTTGTTAAACAATGCCCGGGAGAATATACTCTATGCCATCCGATTGAAAGCAGGATTTTCGCCATGCAGGACACCGCAAACCGCCCATCAATGACGCTGACACAGGATCAGCGGATGCAGATGATCCTGGCGCCGCAGCTCAGGCAGTCTCTCGAGCTTTTGCAGCTGCCGATCCTGGAATTGCGGCAGCTGCTTCAGAAGGAGCTGCTTCAGAACCCGACGATCGAGGAGCGGCCGCTCGATGCCCAGCAGATAGAAGTGGAGGCGCAGGAAAGCGCCGCCGGGCCCGATGGCCAGAAGGAGCTGAATTTCAAGGAGGATTTCGAAGCACTTTCGAAAATGGACGGCGAATGGGGCGATTATTTCCGGATGGAACAGGAGCCTTACGACAGCGCGGCGGAAAAGCGGCGGGATTTCTTTTTCGATTCGCTGGTGCAGCAGCCCTCGATGCAGGAGCACCTTCTGCACCAGCTCGACGCCGCGGGCATATCCGGAGCCGACCGCGAATTGGGCGAGCTGCTGATCGGAAACATAAACGAAGACGGCTACCTGAAGCCCGGGATTGAGGATCTGGCCTCGAGCGCGTCCGCCGACGGGGCGCGCCTGAAAGACGTCCTCGACCTGATCCAGGATTTTGACCCGGTCGGCGTCGGCGCGCGGGACCTCAGGGAATGCCTGCTCATCCAGCTCGAGCGCCTGGGCGAGGGCGACTCTACGGCCGCAGCGGTGGTCCGGGACCACCTTGAAGCGCTCGGGCACAAGAAGTTCAGCGATGTGGCCAGGGCGCTTAACGTGCCGGTTGAAGAAGTTCACGTGGCGGCGAAACTCATCGGCACCCTGGAGCCCCGGCCGGGGCGCCGGTTTTCATCCGGGTCCGTGGCGTATGTCGTGGCCGAAGTCGTTGTCCAGAATGTCGCCGGCGAATATGTCGTGATCCTGAACGAAGATCATCTGCCCCGCCTGCGCATTAGCAAGGATTACCGGAACATGCTGCGCAATGACGAGTCCGGGTCAGATGTGAAGGATTACATCAGGGAGAGGATACGATCCGGCGTATTTCTCATGAAAAGCATTGTCCAGCGGCAGCGCACGCTTTTCAGGGTTGCCACCGAAATCGTCCGGGTCCAGCGCGACTTCCTGGATCACGGCGTCTCGCATCTCAAGCCGCTTGTCATGGCGGCCGTGGCGGATGCCCTCGGGATTCACGAGACCACCGTATGCCGGTGCATTGCGAACAAGTACATGCAGACGCCCCAGGGCATGTTCGAAATGAAGTACTTCTTCACGCCCGGGATCAGAACGGCCGACGGCCGGAACATCTCGAACAAGACCGTGAGGGACATGCTCGGCGCCATGGTTGCGGGCGAGGATCCGGAACACCCCCTTTCGGACCAGGAACTGGCGGATGAACTGAAAAAGCAGGGAGTGGAAATCGCGCGCCGCACGGTGGCCAAGTACAGGGTCGCGCTGAAGATTGCGCCCTCCCACCTGCGCAAGGCGTTCTGACGCAGCCGCGCGAACGGGGAGGCGGGCCGGGCTGAATGAAAATCCTCTTTCTTTCCAAGCTGCTCCCCCACCCGAGAGGCGTCAGCGGATCAACAATCGTATTCAATCGCATTCGCGGCCTGGCGGAGCGTGGCCACGAAATAAGCCTCTTGAGCTTTTCCACCGGGGAAGACGACGAATTCCGGAAATCCGTGCGCCCGCTCCTGGCCGGAGTCGAGCTTGTGCCCGAGCCGGCTCCGCGTTCGCCGGCCCGGCGCGTGGCATCCCACATGCTCACCCGGGGCCAGCACCTGTTCTGCGAGGTCACATGCCCGGAGCTTTACGCGCGTGTCGGCGCAATGGTTGAGCGCCATCGTTTTCACGTCGTGATCGCCGAATTTTCGGCCATGGGCCAATACCTCTACCACAACCCGTTCCTGCCCGCGGTCCGCCGGATCGTCTCCTGCCACGAATGCCGGACAGCCTCCTATCTCAGGGCCATTCAGGTTCATGGCTGGACGCCGCGCAATCTCATGAGGCTCGCGGCTTTCCGGAACATCCGGCGGCTGGAATTCCGCCTTTACCGCAATGCCGACCATGTCCTGGCCCTGACCCACCAGGAGCGATTCCGCCTCCTGACCCATGCGCCGGACCTGCGCGTGTCCGTCATCCCCCACCCGGTCATGATCGACAACATGGCGACCGACCTGAACATGGAAAAAGACGACGTGATCCTTTTCGTGGGGTATTTTCAGCTAGAGCCGAACCGGGATGCCGTGCTGTGGTTTGCGCGAAGCATCTGGCCCGCGCTGCGAAGGCGCTTTCCCGGCCTGGAGTTTCACGTCATAGGCAGACGCGTAACCCCCGAAATCGCCGAGCTGTCCAAAATCCAGGGCGTCCGGGTCCTGGGCGAGCTGGACGATATCCGGATGCGCCTGTCAAGGGCCAAGGTTTTTGTATGCCCGATCCGCATGGGCTCGGGATTCCGGCCGAAAATTCTCGAAGCCATGGCCGCCGGGGTCCCCGTGGTGGCCACAGCCATGGCCGCGGAAGGGTTGCCGGTATGGAACGGCAACACCCACTTCGTCGCGGACAGCCCGGAGCGGATCACCAAGGCCGTCAGCCAATTGCTCACGGATCCCGAGCTCGGCAGGACGGTGGCGCGGAACGCCCGGAACATGGTCGCTGAAAAATTCTGCTGGAAAACAGGAATGGACGCGCTCGACCGCGTGGTGCGGGAAGTGGTGCAATCCGACCGTTAGCCGGCAGGACAGGGCCCGGGTTGGAGCGGGTTCGGAGTATGTCAACCTATATGGAGCAGTTCAACTGCTCCGCGGTTGTCTTCGCTCGCTGCAAGATGTTTATGTGAAACTTGTTGCTACGGTAAATCGGCTCTGCTGATGCTGCACTGAATAGGTGAAAGACATCAAGAGA
>JAAZAB010000231.1 GCA_012514555.1 Lentisphaerota bacterium | reverse complement strand
TTCATTTTTCAAACCACGAGGGATTGGCCATAGTGCGGCATCTGCTGTGTTGTAGCGGGTTCGGAGTATGTTAATACACCTTCACCCGCTACGCCTTGCATCTGCCGCACTCTGACCAATCGCAAAACCCGGGTCAACCCCTCTTCACGCAGGCGGGAGATAATTTGGAAATCAGGAAAGCAGGAAGGAAAAGGCCTCTGTCTCATGTCTTTTGGGCCGGCTCAGCGGCTTTTGCGGAGCACGACGTAGTTCACGCCGATGTAGGGCGGGCCGCGCGGATTATAACCCGGCGAAGCGCAGGATACCGTCACGCGGTTGTGCCGGATCATCGCCTCGTACGGAATGGCGAACTCGCGCACCGCAAAATCCGGCCCGCCCGTCTGCCCAACCGCGCCGCCCAGCCGCGGGAAAGAACACGGCCCTTCGTACACGGCCTTCCCGTTCACGACGATTTTCAGCACCGTGTCCTCCGGCAGTTCGTCCTGAATGCCGCAGACCGCGAGCATGTATTTTCCAGTAGGCGGGAAAGGGTCGCATTCGAATTCGAAGGTGAGCGCATTTTCGCGGGTGTTCGCGCCGCGCAGCCACTTCAAAAAGCGCGCCGTCTTCGCCGGACCGAACGTCCCGTCGTCCGGACGCAACCCCTGCATGTCCATCGGGGTGTAAACCCTGTCGCCCTCGCCGGTCCGCGCGCCCGTTTCCCGGATCGCGAGCGCTGTCGTGTCCGCGATCTGTTTCTTGTATTTGGCAAGGAGGTCAGGCGGATTTTTCGCGCCCTTCACGATTCCCGCCGCCCAGTTTACGCCGCGTCCGTAAGAGCTGTAATTCGCGACGTCCGCGTTGTACGCGACCGCGCGGTCCCAGCAGCTTTTAGCGAGCAGGTATTTCGCCTCCAGGTCCTTCGCGTCTTCGTACAGGATGTTCGCGTTGAGTTCGCCGTAGCGGTATTTGTCGAAATACGCGAGCGCGTCGAGGCCCTCCACTAGGATGTCGTACGTCTTCGGACCGAGCACCTGGTTCACGCCGGCCTTCGCGGCCCGTTTCGCGTCGTAGCCCCTGTTGTTCCACAGCCAGTCAGCGAGCGTGGAAATGGGCCCGATCTCCCCGTGGGTGTTGGCATTGTGGTGGAAGTGGGAAATGTCCTTGCAGAAGCCGTCGTAGTGGATCTTGTCCCACGGAATCGGGTCGACCATGTAATCGAGCAGGTTGTGCGGGCGGATGGCGTTCTGGAAAATCGAGGGCTTGCGCCCAATCAGCCGCGTGACCCATTCCACCTGGTAGGGCTTTTTGTCCAGCCCCTTCACCTGCGCGCCGGTCCAGTACACGTCCACGCGCGGATCGAGCTCGCGTCCGATCGAGGCCAGATAGTTTTCGCGGTCTTCCGGCAAGCTCGCCCTGGCGTCCGGCCCCCAGTAGAACGGCGGACAGAAAATCAGCTTGAAATCCGGGTATTCTTTCAGCACGCCCAGGTAGATGTCGTTGACGTGCTTCGCGTCGCAGTTCGCGGCGACCCCGTACGCCGCTTTGTCCTTCGGATGCATCGGGTAGCGCACGTCGTCGAACGGGAAATACACGCCCGCGCGCATTTTCGCGTAACGCTTGCACGCCTCGATCCGGAACGGCAGCGTGCGCGGCTCGCAGATCGGCAGCTGCTCGCATTGCGTGAACCACACGCAGTAGTAGAAGAGCGTCAGCCCGAGCTCGTCGAATCGGCGCGCCATGTCGGCGGCGATCATCGTCCGCAGCGGCGTAAAATGGTTGTTGTCCACCGGACAGTGATCCAGCATCACGGAGTTCATCTTCTGGAAAGCCGCGTACTCGGGGCTGTCGTCGGAAAAACTGTTCAGGAAGCCGCGCTGCTCCGTGTCCGGCCAGTCGAGAATCTCGCAATCCCGGATGCGGCGCTGCTCCGGATCGATGACCTGCAGCAGCGACACGACGCCCCACAAAACGCCCTGCGCGTCGCGGGCGGCGATACGCGCCTTGCCGTCCGCCACCGAGAGCGCGTAACCTTCCTTCTTTTCCACCGGCGCTCCGGAATCGCGCTCGATTGAGATCGTGAACGCCGCGGCGTCGGAAACAACGATTCCCAGCCTCGTGAGCTTCGCCTTCAGCAAACGCAGGCGCGCGTCATTTTCCGCCACGCCCTTCAACGCGAGCTTGACGGCGTGCAGCGTGGTGAACTTGTCGCGGTAGACCGACTGCCGCGGTTCCGGGAACGCCTTCATCGCGGTGTCCTTCGGCAGTTTGAGTCCGTCGAATTCGTTCCCCTCGAACACGCGCAGCGCGCAACGGGCGAGCCAGGTCCAATCCGGCTGGCGGCGGCGAGCCGTGTTCGCATTGCGGCCGACGAGCGTCCTGAGCGTGGCGCCCGCCGCCTCTTTTCCGCCGAGCGCGTACTGCGCTTCCGCGAGCCAGAACATTGCGGCGCACCATTCGTAATCCCGGCGTTCGCGCGCCGCGGCGGCTTGGAACTGTTCGAGCGCCTCCTTCGCGCGGCCGTAATAAAGAAGCGTGGCGCCGTAGGCGACGCGGATGTCGGGATCTTCGGGGGCCAGCTCCACGAGCCGCGCGTGGATTGCGAAACAGCGCTTCAGCGAAGCGGCGAGCTCTCTATCTGAAAGAACCGGACAGTCCTGGATTCCGTAACGGCTCGCGAACTGAGTGTTGTAAATGCCGTAACCGGCGTCGTTCTTCCCGAGCTCCTTCTTGAGGTCGGCGAGTTCCTTCTCCGCCGCCTCGTTCTGCGCCGCCGCAGACAAGCAGTTCTCAGCCGTCACGAAAACAAGTATTGCCAGCAGAATTGTTTTTTTCACAGGCCCTCTTCATTTCGGTTTGAAGTCACGTTCAAAGCTATCCCAAGCCCCTCCCCGCAACAACTAATTTATGATCACAAGGCTTGCCCTTGATTATTGGACATTGGACTTGGATATTGGATATTCTCCTGAAAACGCAGGAATTCTCTAGCCCGTTCCTGACCGCTTTCACGACATTCGGCGGCGGAGGCCCGCCGCCCTCCATCCGCTCGGGAATGCCTTCCGGGAACGCGGGGCTCCGCACCCGCATAATCCGGGAATGCGCGCCGCGCAGCGGCGCGACTACAGCAGCATGTTCTCGTTATCGTCCTCATGGGCGGCCAAGCGCGCCGCACAGCGGCGCGGCTACAAAAGATCCTTTGCCTCAATGTCGTTCCTGACGCGGCCCCGCCTGCATCCCGGACCTGAACTTGACAAGCCCGGGAACATGTGCGATCATATACGCGAAATGAAAATGAAATCCCATAATTTCTGGTACGCGGTGAACAACACAGAGGTCCTGGTCATGCCGCAAAGCTCCCTTGAAACCTTTGGGGCGACCAATCTGTGCTACCACATGATCAGCGAGCTCATGGACTCCGCAAATCAAATCCGCATCCGCGAAGGCGCCATTCTTTCGAGCCGCCCCCAGCTCATCACTCCGTCCTACTACGAAAACGAGCTTCTGGAAGGGTTCGGCGACCAGGCCAGGCAGTATGTCGAATGGCTGCGCAACAACGCGAAGGACCTCCTGATTCTCCAGTATGGCTTCAAGCTCCAGAAGCGGGAAATCAACGAGCACGTTGTCACCGGGAGCCTCACGGAAATCTCCGAGCGCGTAAAAGCCGAGGTCGCCGGGAAAAACGAGCCCATGGCCGCAGTGCTCACCGGCGTGGACGATTCCTGGGACGTGTGCCTGCTGAAGCTCTGGGTTGACGTGGTGCGCAATTCCGCGCCGAAAAACATTGCGGAGCTCGGCCGGAACAACATGCTGGCCGATGACAACGGCCTGCCAAAGGCCATTCGCGCGGACATTGAAAAACTGTTCACCGACACCGCCCGGAACCCGGGCCGGCTGAACGACCTGTACACGGCCTTGCGCCGCTTCGGGCTTTTCAGCGAATACGAGGACCGCTTTTTCGCGCTCGTCCGGCAAATCAAGGGCCAGCCCTGACGTTTTCCGAACCTGGCCGCGTCCCGGCCGCCGGGCCAAGGCAGCAGCCGGAGGCGTCCGGCATTTCGCGCCCAGCGCCGGGGCATCCCCGGTCAGCCGGAGCGATCAAACGGTGTTTATCCAGCGGTTGACGAAATCGAAAAAGGCAAGGGCCGTCTTCTGGATTGCCAGGCCGAAATCGAACCCGAACCCGACGAGCAGCGCGGCAGTGGCGGCCCGGAAATACGTGGATGACGTCTCGGACAGAAGGTAATAGAACGGGTACAGGGGGACGACCAGCGACAAGAGGCCCTGGAAAATATCGTCCTTGAACGCCATGAGGATCGTGATGCAGTAGCATGCCGCTATGGCATAGACGGCGATGCGCTTGATGTCGTTGAACTGGGCTTCCGGAATGCTGGCGGGCGCGTAGACAAACCGGAAATACGCCAGCCCTCCGCCCAGCAGGAGAAAGATCGCCCAGCTTACGGCAAGGGTCAGTGATGAAAGCTTCTGCCGACGCCGCTCGTGTTTCATACGGCGCAGCGCTGTCCTGCTTTTCAACTGGGCCGGGGATGTCCCGCCGTGCGCCGCGCCCCGCGCATGCGCCGGGATTGCCGCCGTCGGAAACGGGGCGCTAGAGCGGGTGTTCTTTTCCCCGGGTCCGGCATCCGGCTGAGCCCCGGCGGCCGGCGCGTCCGGAGTCTCGGCCTTGAGGCGCAAGCCGGCCTGCACAGCCTGGCGGCCCGGAATAGGGATGCTCCCGCCGCACTTGCCGCAGGGGAGCGAGCTCACAGACACGTGCTCGGAAACCGTTATCTCGCGCCCGCATTGCGCGCATTTTATCGTAATGTCAGCCATTGCAGCCCGCTATGCCTCCGGGGCGGGCGCCTGTCGCGGGCCGGCGCCGGATTCCGCCGGGGCAGGCGCAGCGGGCTGCGAGCCGGGCGGGCGCGGACGCCGCGGCGCGGCAAGGGTGCCGTCGTAGAACTCTATCACGTGGCCCTTTTCCTTGAGCCAGAGCAGGCTGTTGATCACCGCCGCAACCTCCGGCGCTTCGGCCGGCAGGCCGGGCACAAGCGCGTCAACAGTCTCCTGGCGCGTGTGCCCCGGATGCAGCTCCAGGTGCTCCAGGATTCTGCGGATATCCTCCGCGGCCAGGGCGGGATCGATCGGATCGGGGCTGATCGCCGAAACGAACGCGGCCTTGTCGCCGACCTTGAAAATGTGCATGCCAAGGTGCCGGAATGCGGGCCGGATGGCAATGGACATGCGCAGCGGAAACCGGCTTTCCCGTTTCCACGCATCCCGGATGCACCCGGCTATGGCGCTGTCCTCGAGGCGAAGGCTGACCGGGCCGGAAATGATGAACCTTGCGCACTGCTTCACGAGGCCGGGCGCGTGCCGCTCGCGGAAATCGCTCTCGACGTCGGCCATGCGCTGAAAAGTCCTTTCCTCCGCGCCGACCGATTTCCACTCGGTCTGTTTCGAGGCCTCCTGTTTCCAGCGCTCGATCAGGGCCGGGTCGCTCTCGTTGGTGATGCGGCTGCGATACTCGTCCAGCGTCAGGTGCGCGAAGCGGGTCCGGTGCAGCTCTGAAAGCTTTTCGGAATAGCCGTGATAGTTCGGAGGGCCAAGAAGTTCGCCGCTGAGCCCGCACCTGGCCACGCATACAAAATTGCCCTTGGGCGGCTCGGCCTGCGTTTCCTGTTTCTCGTAGAATTTCCCGATATGCGCCTTCAGCGCATGGCCGAGCGCGCGCTCCTTCTCGACAAACACCGCCTGGCATTCGGAGCACTGGAACAAAGGCGGCGCCGAATCCCGGCCTTCCTCCGGAAAGGATTCCAGCTTGATCGCGAAATACTCGGGCTTGCTCAAAAACATGGCGGCAATGTCGAGCAGCGGAAAAGCCCGGCCGGTCCGACCCAGCTGCGCGACGAGCGGCTTGAGGCCCTTGCGCTCGGGAATGAAAGAGACCATGATTCGCGGCGGCGGCTTTACGGGCGGCGGCGCGCGCCGTTCGCGACCCGCGTCTCCGCGCGCCATGCCGCGGCCGCGGTCGAAGCCGCTCCGCGGCCGGGAAGGGCCGCCGCTCCGGCCGCCGCTCCGGCCGCCGTCATTCCCGCCCGGGCGGCGCGCGCCGCGGTCGCCGCGCTCCGCGCGGCCGACCTCGCCCCGATCGGCATACGGATTGGCCGAAGCCGGCTTCCGCGCCCAGGCTGGCACAAACGTAAGGTCGAGAATGGCTATGTCTTCATTGTCCGGCATGAGTTCAAGCCCCGGTCCCGCGAACATTGCGCGAAAAGCAAATTACTATTCTCTTTGGGCTCCGATATCAAGCACTAAGTATCGCCCGCCGGAAAGCGTTGCGGCCGTGTCAGAAAACAGGGCGCGGGCGCGCCGGCGCCGCCGGATTTCAAGCGCGCAGATCCGGGCCCCTCAGCCGGCGCGGGCCGACGGGTTTTCATCAGCCTGCGAAGGCTTTTCCGGGTAATCGTCCGCATCCGCCGGAGAATCGCTTTTCGCGGGCCGCTCCGGCCGGCCGGGCGCCGGCTCGCGCATGATCTCGGCGCTCAGGTCCCGGGCGGCGCGGCGAAACTCGCCCACGGCATGCCCGATCGACCTCGCAATGGCAGGCATCCGCTTTGCCCCGAACAAGATCAGGATCGCGATTGCCACAACCGCCGTCTCGCCCGGCGACACTCCAAGAAATGCCAGTTCCGGCTGCATTCTTATTCTCCCGACGGGCGAAAAAAAAAGCCTCCCGCGGGCAATTTCCGCGGGAGGCCGTCAAGTTCCGCAAGTCTTACTGCTGGAAAAACTCGAACTGCGCGCGGCGATTCAAGCTCCAGGCTTCCTCGCCATGCCCCTGGTCCAGCGGCAGTTCCTCGCCGTAACTCACGGTCTGCACCCGCGCCCCGTCAATGCCAAGCTGTACAATGTAGGCGCGAACCGCAAGGGCCCGGCGCTCCCCGAGGGCCATGTTGTATTCGCTGCTGCCGCGCTCGTCGCAATGCCCGGACACAAGCACACCCACCTTGCCGTTGGCGTTGAGGTATTCCGCGACGGCGTCCACCTTGGCGCGCTCGGCCGGGTCCAGCGTTGCCTGGTCATATCCGAAAAGCACATTCTCGAACGCTATGCCCGGTTCGATCTTTTCGCCGACGGCGCGCTCCGCAAGGGCGCCCGCGCCGAGATCAGAGCCGTAAATGCCAATGTCAGCCTCGCTCCCGCCCGGCGGAAGCCCGGAGCCCGCCGTGCCTTTTTTCGGGGGCCTTCGGCATCCGGACATGGAAACCATAGCGCACGCCAGCAGCACGGCCACACCCAGATACATGTGCTTGAACATGACACAAATCCTCCGAAAACAGCCTTGAAAAATCATTCCGGCGACCAGTCTCCCATGGACCAGTCGCCACCCTGCTTGTCTGAAAGCAACGCTACCTTAACGCCGGTCATCATGTCAATAATAAAAAGCGACGATCTGTAATTGCGCCTGACGGTGCAGACAAGGTGCCGCCCGTCGGGCGCCCAGGACGGGTCCTCGTAATCCAGCTCGTCGTTCGTGATCTGGCTGACCTCCTTGGTTTCCGGGTTGATGACGGAAATCTGGTAGCGGCCGCCCAGCTTCGTGGAACAGGCAACGTACCCGTTCACGCCCCAGTCCGGGTCCACGTTCTCGCTGCCCAGGCTGGAAATGCGCTCCGCCCCGCCGCCCGCGCGGTCCATCACGTACAGTTGTGGCGAACCGCCGCGGTCGGAAACGAACGCTATGCGGCGGCCGTCCGGCGACCAGGCCGGGCTGGCCTCCGCGTATTTCCGGGTGTCCGTCAGCCGGGTAAGGCGCTTGCTGGCCATGTCCATAATGAATATGTCGGGATTCCCGTCCTTGGACAGGGTGAGCGCAAGCTCGCGGCCGGACGGGGAAATGGCGCCGCACGCGTTGAGCCCCGGATAGCTCGCCACGATCGTGCGCCTGCCCGAAGCAAGGTCGTACAGGCAGACATCCGGGAATCGCGAGAAAAACGTCGTGTACACAAGCGTCTTGCCGCCCGGCCCGAATTTCGGGCTCATGTTCAGCGTGTTGTCGCGGGTGATCTGCCTCAGGTTGGCGCCGTCCGAATCGCACAGGTACAGCTCTTTCTTTCCGGCCTGCGCGCCCACCAGCGCGATCTGAGAGGACGCAATGCCGGGCTTTCCCGTGATGGCAAGCACGATCTCGTCCGCAACCTTGTGTGCGAGGCGCCGGGCATCAACTGCGCGCAGGCTGTAAGCCTTGCCCAGCAGGCGCTCCCGGGTGGACACATCGAACACCTCGCACCTGGCCTTGACATCCGCCCCGCCGGCCTCGGCCGAGCCGGTCACCGCGTATTCGCCGCGGCCCGAGCGGATGATGGCGAACCAGCCAGAGCGCAGCAGGTCCTCCTCGAGCGTCTTCCGGAACAGGGCCGCGGCTGGATCCGCGCCGGCTGTGAAGCCGGATATGTCGAGCGGAGAGATTTCGCCGGGGTTCGGCCGCTTTCTGACCGAGACCTGCGCCCAGGCGTCATGGGCCAGGAAGGCGGCGGCAAGGAAAAGGCATGTCAAAGAGGCTGGTATGTATTTCATGAAAATGCTGCAAATCCTTTCAAAAGCGGCATGATCAGTCAACTCGCGTCTTCAGTCAACTCAAAATCCACGGTTATGTCCTCGTACGCCGCGCCGAGGCCGCCTGGCAGCGGGTCCACACGGGAAATTGATTTCACGGCGTCCATAACCGACTGATCCATGAGCGGGTTGCCCGAGGACTTGCGCATCTCGCGCCTGCCCAGGGTGCCGTCGCGGAACACGCGGATGACCACCACCGTGACCAGGCCGCTGCGCTTGGAAAGCGAGCGCGGGGGTATCCAGGCGCCGTACATGATTTCCCGGAGGCTTTCGTAATACCAGTCAAAACGGCCAGGACTGGCCGGAAGCGCGCGCGCCAGATCGCTCGGCTTGATCGAGCGGCTGAGTATGTCTTTCAGCTGCTTCTCGGTCAAGGGCGGCGGCTTTGGCGGTTCCTGTTTTGGCCTGGGCTTGGGCGGCTCGGGCTTGGGCTTGGGCTTGGGCGGCTCGGGCTTGGGCTTTGGCTTGGGCTTGGGCTTGGGCGGAGCAGGCTCCGGAATGGCATCTTTGGGCGGCGCGGGCTTGGGCGCGGGCTCCGGAGCGGGTGGTTTGGGCGCGGGCGGCTCCGGCCGCGGCGGAACGGTATCCACCAGCGTGGCCATCATGGTTATTTCCCTGGGTTTTCTCGCGCGCCGGCACGAGCCGGAGGAGAGAATCAGGAGCGCAACGACCAGGCCGATGTGAAGGGCCGCGCTGATGACTGTGTTTCGATAGATGGGGTTCTTCATCGCGCAAAATCCGGGTTCATGCGCGCCGCGCCGGCCAATCAGGGCGGATTCCAGGGCTCACCGCCCGGCGGCCGGCCGAACATTCGACCGTTACTGTTCCGGGTCAATCCGGCCGGTCCATGAACCGTTGAACCGGACAGCCCGCATGGCTAGTCAGCCTGCGTCACCAGCGCCATCCTGGTGATGTTGGCGTCATGCAGGATTCGCATTATATCCACTACCCGGCCATAGCGCAAATCCTTGTCCGCCCTGAGGTAGATCGTGGACTGTGGGTCGGTCTTGAACAGGTCCAGCATCCGCTCGGCGAGCTGGCCGGTGGAAACGGGCTTGTTGTCAAAGAAAACCTGGCCCTCCCTGTCGATGCTCACCGAGTGGCTCTTCTGCGGCTCGATGGCCTGGGTCTTGCCGACGGGCAGGTTGATGTGCATGGCCTGCTCCTGCATGAGCGGATAAGTGATCAGGAAGGTCACCAGCAGCAGCATGGAAAGGTCGATCAGCGGGGTATTGCTGATTTCGCTGAGCACCTTGAGATCCGAAAGACGGCTCTTGCGCGGCATTGTCTCACTCGGAGTAATGAAGTTCGATGTCCGAAAGCAGCTCCTGCTCAAACCGCTCCATGGCGATCGTGAGCTTTCGGATCCTGGCCACGAGGTAGTTGTAGCCTATTGACGAAGGCAGCGCCACGACCAGGCCGACCACCGTGGTCAGCAGGGCTCCGGACACGCCCGGCGCCACGGCCTGCAGGCTGGCCGTGGCGGTCATGGCCAGGCCGCCGAACGCGTCCATGACGCCCCAGACCGTGCCCAGCAGCCCAAGGAAGGGCGCAACGGTCACGGCGCTGGCCAGGAAGCCCATGTTCCGCTCCAGCTGCATGCCCTCCTCCACGATGATCTGGTCCGCGATCCTGCCCAGCGCATGGATATGCCGGTCCTTGAGCGCCGCTTTCCCGGGCCCGGCCAGCAGGTCCCCGGCGCCTCCCGCGCCCGCGGCTTTCATCACGTCGTTCAAGGCTTTGCAGACAGAGAGGTAGAGCGAATGCATGGGGCTGGCGGGCAGGCGCTGGCTTCGCATGATAAGGGCTAGAGGCTGTTTTTCCGCCTTGTAGACCTTGATGAACCGTTCTGATTCGGCGATCGCGCGCGCGATTTCGATGTACTTGGTGATCATGATGGACCAGGCAAAGATCGAGCCGACGAAGAGCAATTCCACGATCCTCTTCCCGGCGAAGTTGCTTACGCGATATGAGTCCAGTATGTCGGCCTGGGGCAGAAAGGGCAGCAGGTTCGAGGGGTCCGCGAAAAAAGAGATCATTATCGTCCTCCGGCCGGCGCCCGGACAAACGGCGACATACGGCGCAGCTTTTCGACGATGCCCGGCAGCGTGGCGAGCACATGGTCAATGTCCCCGTCGGTGTTGTAGCGGCTCAGGCTGAATCGTATGGACCCGTGCGCGGCGGTGAACGGAACGCCCATGGCGCGGATCACGTGCGAAGGCTCCAGGGAGCCGGACGTGCAGGCCGAGCCCGACGAGGCGCATATGCCCGCGTCGCTCAGGTGATACAGGATGGACTCGCCCTCGATGTACTGGAAGCTGATGTTGGTCGTGTTCGGCAGCCGGTTGGCCCGGTCGCCGTTCACCCGGGCGTCCGGGCAGGTCCGCAGCAGGCCGGCTTCGAGCCGGTCACGCAAGGCGGCCGTCGCGCTTGCCTCCCCGGCCAGGCGCCCGAGCGCCAGCTCGCAGGCTTTACCCAGCCCCACGATGTACGGCACGTTCTCCGTCCCGCCGCGCTTGCCGCCCTCCTGGTGGCCGCCGAGCATGAGCGGCAGGACCTTGGCGCCCTTCCGGATGTATACCGCGCCAACGCCCTTGGGCGCGTGCAGTTTGTGCCCGGAAAGCGAGAGCATGTCCACGGGCGTGCGCCGGACGTCGATGGGCAGCTTGCCGGCGGCCTGGACCGCGTCGGTGTGCAGCACCCCGCCGGAAGCCTTGACCATGGCCGCAATTTCGTCGATCGGGAAGACGACGCCGGTCTCGTTATTGGCCCACATGATGCTCGCAACGCAACGGCCTTCGCCCAGGGCCCCGCGCAGCTGCGCGAGGTTCAGCTGGCCCTCCGAGTCAACGTCGATCTCGGTCAGGGCGTGGCCCTGGCCGGCCAGCCAGCGGCAGGGCTCCAGCACGGCCGGGTGTTCCACGCGCGAGGTGATCACGTGCGCGCGGCCGCCGAACGCCTCCACGGCGCCCCGGATCGCCATGTTGTCGCTTTCGGTTCCACCGCTCGTGAACAGGATTTCCGCGGGCTCGGCGCCGATCAGCGCCGCCACCTGCGCGCGCGCCGTCTCCACATACTTCTTCACGCGGCCGCCGAACGCGTGCATACTTGAAGGATTGCCCCAATGCTCGCGGAAAAACGGAAGCATGGCCTCGATGACTGCCGGCGCCGGCTGCGTGGTGGCGTTGTTGTCCAGGTAGACAGTTCTCATTCGGGCGCCTCTTCCACGACGATGCCGGCCTCGACATACTCGCGAAGCCGCGCTTCCACAACATCCTTGAGCGTGACCTTGGCGGACTGGCAGTGGGTGCACATCCCGCGCAGCGCCACCTGCACCGAGGACCCCGACACGTCAATCAGCTCGATGTCGCCGCCGTCCTTGCGGAGCGCGGGCCGTATTTCGCGCTCGAGGGTCTCCTCGATGAGCTTGATGCGCTGGAGATTGGTGAGCTTGGGCCGGAGGGCCGCCGCGGCCGACGCCGTCCGCTTCTCGAGCTCAAGGCGCACGCGCGCTATTATTGCCTCAATGTCCGGCTTGCACTTGCCGCACCCGCCGCCCGCCTTGCAGTAGTTGGTCACCTGCTCCACGGTCGTGAGCCGGTTCTCGCGGACGACCCGCTCGATCTCCTCTTCGGTCACGCCGAAGCAGTGGCAGACAACCTTGCCTTCCAGGATCCGCTTGGCCCGGCCGCCCGTGCGGTGGTTCTCGATGGCCGCCTCGAGCGCCTCGCGGCCCATGACCGAGCAGTGCATCTTCTGCTCCGGCAGGCCGCCGAGATAGTCGGCAATCTCCTGGTTGGTGACCTTTGCGGCGGCGTCAAGCGTCATTCCCTTTATCATCTCTGTCAGGGCCGAGGACGAGGCTATGGCGCTTGCGCAGCCGAAGGTCTGGAATTTAGCGTCCGCAATGCGCCCGTTCGCGTCGAGCTTGAACGTGAGCTTGAGCGCGTCGCCGCAGGCCAGGGACCCCACCTCACCCACCCCGTCAGGGTCCGGAATGACGCCCACGTTCCGGGGGTTGCGAAAATGGTCCATCACCTTGTCGGAATAATCCCACATGGCGCTTTCCCCCTTGATGCCGCCGCAATTACCCGTAAACCGGGCCGAGCTTTTCGCAGGCCCGGAAATCGTCGCCGCCGCAGCGGTCCCAGAAGGTGGGCCGGAAGATGTCCTCGCGGGGCACGTTGTGCATGTCCACGGGCACGCGGAGCATGGCGTTGAGCGTCAGCAGGTCCGCGCCGATCAGGCCGAACGAGTTGCCGTCGTGGTTCGGTCCGATCCTCGACATGTACTCGAAGCTCGACATGCCGCGCGGAACCCAGTATGTCTCGGGCCAGGTCCGGTCCGTGATTCTGCCGATGCAGTCGGCCACGTCCCGGGGCAGCTCGACCGTGGCGCCTTCGACAACCGAGCAGGTCAGCTCGTCCCCGATCATGTTGTAGCGGTAGGCGGTCATCGGAATGCCGCCCGGCGTGCGGAAGTGGCTGGAGAGCCCGTCGCCGGGGAAGTATTCGAGCGCCGCGGTCATGTAGGTCGTGCCCGCGCACGCATCCCGGATCAGCCTGTCCTGGATATTCGCGTCCGCGCGGACTGCTTCGGCCACGTCCTGCACGCTCATGCCGGCGCCGCCCTTGACCAGGCCGAACAGGTCCAGGGCATACTCCAACGCGCCCGCGCCAGAGTTGCGCTTGTCTATGAAGCCCTGGGGCGCGATCCTGGAAATGTCCTTGTCTGTGGCCTTCTTGACGCTCTCGGGAGTCCAGTTGGTCCGGATGTCCGCAAAAAGCTGGGACATGCCGCCCGACACCAGGTTCGCGGCCAGCATGCCGATCCCGTTCTTGGAATCGTTCTCCGTGGCAACCACGAACGGGGCGCGGAACCCGTTCCAGTCGAACGAGCTGTTGAGAATGGACTCGGTCACGTCGAAGTTCGGATACAGGTCCGTCCAATGGCGCTGCCCCTGCGTGCCGGCCATAATGGCGTTGGCGCCCTGAGCACGCTCCACGTTGGCTTTGAAGCCCTGGGCCTTGCCCACCTTTGAACTCGCCAGCTTCGGATTGCCGATCATCAGGTCGCGCACGATGATCGTCATCCTGAGGGTCTCGCGGATCAGCTCGTCAAGGTCGCGGGGCCGCGGGCCCTGGCTCTCGTCAAAGCTGAACTTGAAGTTCTTTTTCATGAACTTGAATGCGCTCTCCAGCTCCTCGTGATCGTAGAAGCCCTGGTCTATGCGGCCCCTGATCGCGACCATGTCCACGGAGACCGTGCCCATGCCGAATGTCTGCAGGAACGAGTTGCGCCGCGCGTCGGCACCGATGATGCCCATGGACACGCCGCCAACCGACAGGTAGTTCTTCCCTCGCATTTCAGCGGCCGCGACCGCGGCCCGTGCGAAGCGCAGAATGCGGCCGGCCACATAGGGCGAAAGGTCGCCGGATTCGTCCTCGAGGTCCGGGTTGTATATCGAGAAGATCGGCCGCTTCTTTTCGTCCATCGCCGCGCAGAACGCCTTGAGCCACACGGCCCCGGGCCGGTCTGTCTGGTTGAGCCCGTAGGCGGCCTGCTGCCATTCCGTGCTGCCAATGCCGATGCAGGCGCTCATCAGCTCGTCGCTATATGACCAGGACCGGCCGACCCAGATGTTGGCGCTCACGCCTTCGCGCTGGAAATATTCCTGGGCCAGGGCGCCGGAGCGCGGGCCGTACACGATTTCGGGCGCAACGACCACCCGCGGTGAAGTGCCATCCGGCAGCCTGACGCGGCTCTCGATCAGGCGGCTTACCTTTTCGGCCATCCGCCAGGTGCCGGCCACGTTGCTCTCGTACGCGCCCGCCCGGCCGTCCGCAACAGGCGTTATGGCAATGGTGGGCGTCTGCCCTACCAGCCGCCTCGTTGAAGGGGCAAACCCGCGAACCGATTTCGCAAAT
>JAAZAB010000230.1 GCA_012514555.1 Lentisphaerota bacterium | reverse complement strand
GGTGAAGGCGCTGCCGATGAAGCCGATACAGACCGGGGCGGTGCGCGAGGCAGGAATGCTGCGCTCGCCGGACCTGGATTTTTGCCTGGGCAAGTGCGGATTGCGCCTTGGCGGCGCGGATTACGCGAGGGCGTCCAGGTACCGTTTCGAGGCGCCCTGCTCGCCGCATCTGGCCGCGCGCATGGCCGGGACCGCCATATCCATAGGCGACATCCGCTCCGACTGCGAAGCGCTGGCGCTTGGGAACGATGCGCTCGTGGTGGAGGGCGCGGGCGGACTGATGGCGCCGCTCGATGACGAGCGGACAATGCTCGACCTTATGCTGGCTCTGGCCCTGCCCGTGGTGGTGGTTGCGCGCGCGGGTCTGGGCACGCTCAATCACACCCTTCTGACCCTGGCGGAACTGCGCCGGAATGGCCTTGAGGCGGCCGGGGTGGTTATGAACGACGCCGCGCCCGCGGAGTGGGGCGCCGTTGAACGCGATAATTTGGAGACGATCCGGCGCCTCGGCAATGTGGAATTCGTGGCGCGCATGAAGCATGCTCCGACCATCCTTGAGTCTTCGGAGCCCGGGCGTTTCATGGATGCCGTTTCCGATGCCGGCGGCGTCCGGGAATTGCTGCGATTCCGGCCGAAGGCGCCGGATGCCGGGGCCCTGTGGCGTCGCGATATCCGGAGCGTATGGCACCCGTTCACGAGGCATTCGGACCTGGGCGGCGCACCGTTCCCGATCATCGTGCGCGGGCAGGGCCCGTACCTGTTCGATTCGGACGGCCGGCGTTACTTTGACGCAATCTCATCATGGTGGGCGTGCAGCCTCGGGCACGGGCACCCGCGGCTTGTCCGGGCCTTGCGTGACCAGGCCGGGCTGCTGCAGCACAGCATGCTGGGCGGCCTCACTCATCCGTCCGCGATCGAGCTTGCGGAGCGGCTGTGCGGGCTCATGCCCACGCCGGACCGCCGGGTGATGTTCGCCTCCGACGGCTCCTGCGCCGTGGAGGCGGCCCTGAAAATCGCCGTGCAGTACCAGCGGAACATCGGCCGGCCCGAACGCTGCCGTTTCGCCGCGCTCTCCGAAGGCTACCATGGCGACACGGTGGGCGCGGTATCCGTCGGCTACGTGCCCTCTTTCCATGCCCCGTATCGGCCTCTTCTTTTCGATGCCTTTCGGGCCGAGTCGCCATGCTGCGGGACCTGCGCCCGGGGCCGCGGCCCGGAGAGATGCGGCGCGGAGTGCTTCGAGTCAATGCGCCGCATTCTCGATGCCCACGCGGCTGAACTGGCCGGGGTGATAGTCGAGCCGCTCTGCCAGGGCTCGGCAGGAATGCGCATCTATCCGCCGGCATACCTGCGGAAGCTGGCGGAAGCGTGCCGCCTTCATGAAGTGCCGCTCATTGTTGACGAAATCGCCACGGGCTACGGCCGCACCGGCCGGTTTTTCGCATTCGAGCATGCGGGCATCGACCCGGACATCGTGTGCATCGGAAAGGCGCTTGGCGGCGGATGCCTGCCCATCAGCGCCGCCGTTGTCAGGCAGTCGCTTTTCGAGGCGTTCGACGACGCCGCCGGCCGGGACCGCACGCTCTTTCACGGCCACACGTTTTGCGGGAACCCGCTGGCCTGCGCCGCGGGCATCGAGACGCTGCGAATCTACGATGACGAGCGGATAGTGGAAAAGGCCGCGGCCCTTGGCGAGCGCATGAGGCTGGCGCTGGAGTCGTTCCGGGATTTGCCCGGCGTCGCCAATGTGCGCAGCCTCGGGGCGATCGGAGTCGTGGAGCTTGGGCCCGACTCCGCTGAAGGCGCGGCTCGCGCGCAAAAGGCGCGCCGGTTCATGTTCGATCACGGCGTGCTCGTCCGGCCGCTGGGGCCCGTGCTTTACCTGCTGCCGCCCCTGGTCACTCCGCATGAGCTGATCCAGGAGACGGCCCTGCTGATGGCGGATGCCCTGCGCGAACCTTGAGCGGGGCGGAACGAATGGGATTCGACACTACAATTCGTTTTGGCGTGGCAGGCTGGTCCTATCCGGACTGGGCGGGCAAGGTCTACCCGCGCGGGGTCAGGGACAGGCTGGCATACCTGGCGGAGTACGTGGACTTGATCGAGATAAACAGCACGTTTTACCGGATTCCTGACGCGGAACAGGCCCGGCGCTGGGCGCGGACCGTGGAGCGGAGGCCTGGATTTTCCTTTTCCGCCAAATTGCACCAGGACGTTACGCACCGCGGCATGCTTGAAACCAGGGACATCCGGCTCTTCCATGCGGGGCTCGCGCCCCTGGCCGAGGCCGGCCGCCTGCGCCACCTGCTGGCCCAGTTCCGCCATGATTTCGATGACGTTCCGGCGCGTCGCGAGCGCCTGGAACGCATCAGCAGCGAGTTTTCCGGCCTGGGACCTCTGACATTCGAGCTGCGCCACCGGTCCTGGCAAACGGACGGCGCATTGGCTTTTCTGCGCACGCTCGGCGCGAACGTAGCCGCGCTCGATTATCCGGCCGGCCGGAATGCGTTCGACATTGACGACCCCGGGGTGGGGGAAGACGCCTATCTGCGCCTGCACGGCCGGAATGCCGCGGCCTGGTTCGACGCGCGCGCCGGCCGCGACGAAACCTACAATTACTACTATTCGCGCGCGGAGCTGGGCGCTCTCAGTGAGCGTGCGGCACGGCTGGCTCGCGGCCGCAGGAGCTTGACGGTGGTTGGCAACAATCACTATGAGGGCAAGGAACTGGCCAACATCCTGCAAATGAAGGCCATGATGACCGGCGCGCGCGTGGCGGTTCCTGCGCCGCTGGCCGCGGCCTATCCCGAGCTGCGGGATATTGCGGCGGCGTCGGAGGGGCTTCTGCCCCTGGGCTGATAGGAAACGGGGTTGCGAGTGTGCTGCGCAATGCAACAGGAAGGCATATTAACGTGCGGAAAACACATGCGAACAGCAAAGCCGCGTCCGGCGCCGCCGGCCGTGCGAAGCTGAAAGCCGGGCCCGGACTGGTTGTGCGCGTTGCCAAATCGGCCGGCTTCTGCTTCGGCGTCAAGCGCGCGATCCGGATTGCGCGGGACCTGGCGGCCTCCGGCGCCGAGGTCCGCATGCTTGGGGACATCGTGCACAACGAGCAGGTGATCCGCGGCCTGGAGGCCGCCGGGATACGCAAGCTGCGGCGGCTTGGCCGGGGCCGCGGCCGCACGCTTCTCATCCGGGCTCACGGCGCGCCCGACCGCCAGATTCGGGCGGCGCGCCGGCGCGGGTACAGGATCGTGGACGCGACCTGCCCGATGGTCCGCGAGATTCACCGGCTCGTGCGGCGGATGGACCGGTCCGGCCGCAGGGTGATCGTCATGGGCGACCGGAAACACGACGAGGTGGTTGGCATCGTGGGGCGGTGCCGCCGGGGCGCCCTCGTGCTGGACTTGAAGGAACCGCTGCCGGAAAAGAAACTGCGCCGCATCCGACGCGCGGCGATCGTGGTGCAATCAACGCAGAACGAGGCCGAAGCGCTGGCCGCGGTCGAGGCGATCCGGGCGCTGGCGCCGGACCTGAAGTTCTTCAACACGATTTGCCGGCCGACGCGCATGAAGCAGCAGGAAGTCCGCATTCTCCCGCTTGAAACCGATGTTGTCCTTGTGATCGGCTCGCGGACGAGCGCCAATACGCGGCGCCTATACGAGATAGCGCGGTCATTGAATCGCAGGACGCATTGGATACAGTCGGCGGCCGGCCTGCGCCGCGCCTGGTTTCGAAACGCGCGCACCGTCGGCGTGACCGCGGGCGCCTCGACACCCGAGGAAATCATCCGCGGCGTTGTTGAGGCGGCAGCAAGGCTGCCCGGCCCGTGACCCGGGCTTCCTGAACCTTATCGCCTGGATCATGGCGCGGCGCCGGGCGCGTCGAACTCCATGAGCGGCAGCGCGGTTTCCCAGGTCGCGAACTTGTCCAGGTCGTACCGGAGCGAGGCGTACTCGGTCTGAAGCTGGCGCTGGTCGGCCTCCGGCATGTCGGGGTGTTCCCTGCGTTCGGCCAGGATTGCACGGCGCCGCTTTTCGATTGCGTTCCGGCGCAACGCCAGGATCAAGGTCTTGAACGAATCCTCGGGAGTGCCGACCTTGCCGCCGATCTTTTCCGGCCCGGCCAGCATCCTGGCCGAGACAGTGGTCAGGGTTCTCTGGTCGTCATCCTGCTCCGAGATTGCGGTCAGGGCGTCGATTTCCTGGTCCGTGGCCTGAATCGCGATTTGCGCCAGGCGCCGGCATTCGGGATTGGCTATCATTTCCAGGGGCAGGAAGCGGCGCGCCAGCACAGTCAGCTCGGGGTGGCGCAGCATCAGTTCCACAAGCGCCTCCTCGCGGCAGGGGCCGGGCTGTTGTGCGGCGGCCGCCGGCTTTTCGGGCGCCTGCTCCTGCGCGCTGCCGTCCCTGCGCGCGGTCTTTTCAAACTCGTGCCTGAAGGCGGTTTCCGGAAGGTTCATGCGCTCCGCGGCCTGGCGGATGAACTGGGCCTGAAGTATGGCGTTGGGCGACTGGCGGATGGTTTCCAGCAATTCGCGCGTTGCGCGCAGCAGGCCGGCATCGTCCTTGAAATCTTCGCGCTCCCGCAGCAGGCCGGCCTGGAATTCGATCACTGACTGCGCCTGTTCCAGTATCTTGGCGAAGGCATCCCTGCCCTGCGAAAGCAGGAGGGAGTCCGGGTCTTCGCCGACCGGCATGACAGCCACGCGCACGGCAAGCTCCGCCTGCAGGAATATTCCGGCCGTGCGCAGGGCCGCCTTGCGCCCGGCGCTGTCCGCGTCGAACACGAGCACCACGCTGTCCGCATAGCGGCGGAGCATGCGGGCATGATCCGCTGTGAAAGCCGTTCCCTGGGATGCCACGGCATTGGCGAACCCGTTCAAATGGCAGCGGATGACGTCAATCTGGCCTTCGCAGACAAGGGCTTCGCGCGCTTCGACCATGGCGGTCCTGGCCCTGTGCAGGGCATACAATATCCGGCTCTTCTTGAATATGGCCGTCTCCGGGCTGTTGACGTATTTCGCGCCTTCGGAGTCCGCGCCGAGCACGCGGCCGCTGAACCCGACAACGCGGCCCTGCTCGTCGTGGATCGCGAACATCAGGCGCCCCCTGAAGCGGTCGTAGAGCTTGTCGGGCGCGTCATCCTTCCGGACAAGAAGCCCGGCGGCCACGAGCTGCTCGGGTGTGTACTTATCCGCGGCCCAGGTGCGCACCGTGTCCCAGCGGTCGGGCGCGTAGCCGATTGCGAAGTCTTTCAGGGCTTCCGCCGGGATCTGGCGGTGCGCGATATAGTCGCGCGCGGGTTTCGCGCAAGGGTCCCGGTTCAGGATGTCCTGGAACAGGCGCGCCGCTTTTTCGTTGATGTCGTAAAGGATGGCCCGCTCGCCGCGCCCTTTTCCTCCGTCTCGGTCCAGCTTGAAGGCGATGCCGGCCCGCTCGGCCAGCTTGCGCATGGCGGATACAAAGTCGAGCTTGTCATGGAGCATGACAAACTTGAACACGTCGCCGCCGGCGCCGCAGCCGAAGCAATGGAATACCTGGCGCTGGCGGTTGACCGTGAAAGAAGGCGTTTTTTCCTTGTGGAACGGGCAGAGCGCCTTGAAAGTGCCGCCAACCTGCCGCAGGTGCGGCACGGCGAGGCTGACGATATCAACGATGTCGCTTGCGTTCCGGATTTCTTCGAGCAGCTGCCGGTTGGAATCGTCGCTCATCTTCAACGTTCGCCGATGATCCGCCGCGGGGATATGAATTGGCGTTTTCGAGGCGCGGGCTTTTTTGATTCCGGCTTTGCGTCGCGCGGCGGGGCGCCGGCCGGCGTCAGGTCAGCCTCCTGCTGCCGGTTTCTCGAGGCGGCCGCGGAGAGTGCGGCTATCCTTCCCTTTGCGCCCTCAGAGCGCGGGTCGGACGGGAATTTCCGGCAGAACTGCTTGTAGGCCTCAAGCGCCTTTTCGGCCTCTTTCAGATGGCGGTCGTAGACGGCCGCAAGGAGCCATTGCGCGTCCGCGTTGCCCGTGTTCAGGCCGGTCAGCGCATTGAGCGATTCCAGGGCCGCTTCAAAGTCGCTTTCGAGGATCGCGGTTTCGGCCAGCATGAGCCGCGCTTCAGTCCACGTGTTGCTCTGCGCAACGGCCATCTTGATCTGCGCCAGGGCGTCGGCTGTCCGGCGTCGTTCCAGCATGCGCTTTGCCAGCGAGTGGCGGGCCGCCGCGCTGTCCGGGCATGCTCCGGCCGCCATTTTCATTGCCGCTTCGGCATCGTCAGCCACGCCTTCCCGCGTGGCGACGTCTTCGGCGAGCAGGAAAAGCGAGAGCGCTTCCTCCGCCTGCCCGGAGTCCAGCTTTAATTTCGCCTTTTCGATCAGGTCACCGTATCCGGGGTTTTCCGGCTCGGGCCTGGCTGAAGGCCGCCGCTCGTCCGCCCGCCATTCGGGCGCGGGCTGGATCTGGATCGCGTGCGTTGCCTGGGCCGGGGCCGGTTTGGCGGCGGACCCGGCGGCCTTCTTGAGCTCAAGCAGCGCCTGCCGGGCGCGGTCCGCCAGCTTGCTGTCCGAGGTTAGGCGGATGAAGTCCTTGTAGTAGGCGATCGCCTGGTCATTGTTTTTCAGCCAGAAGTGGTTCAAGACAGCCAGGTTGAATATGGCGGGCGAGTATTGCTTGTCGCGTTCCAGCGCCTCCATGAGGATATCCGCGGCTTTTTGCGCGCTGTTCGTCTGAAGCTCCAGCACGGCCATTGCGGTGAGAATTCGCGGGGATTGCGGGGAGCGCCTGTCGGCTTCTTCAAGGACGCGCTGGGCCTCGGACCATTGCTGGCGCCGGCAATAGAGCATGGAAAGGTACTCGTAAGGCCGCGAATCTTCCAGGTCCATGAGGCCCGCCTTTTCGAAGAGGCTGATAGCCTTGGAATCCTGGTTCTGTTCAGCCATGAGAACCGCCGTGTTGTACACGGGATCAGGCAGCAGGGGCGCCAGCTTCCTGCTCGCCTCGAAGGCGGCCAGCGCCTTGTCCATCCGGCCGGCGCGGTAAAAGGCCACGCCAAGGTAGTTGTACGCAAGAGGATTGCGGTTGGAGTCGGCGCTGTGCTGAATCGAGCGCTCGAAAGCCTCTATGCTCTGCTCGGCGCGGCCGCGCGCGAGCGATTTCAGTCCGGCGCGGTATTGGGCCTCGCCCTGCGGCCGCCCGCATCCGGCCAGTACCAGCGCCAGCGCAAGGGAAACAACGGGCGTCCGGATTTTGCACTCCATGGCGGCTTTCCTTCCATTCCAATCAGCGGCAATATACGGAATGCCCGCGGAGAATGCAACTGCTTATGCGTCCGCCCGGCCAATGTTCCAGGCTGCGTCAAGGAAGACACAAACCCGCAAAATCATGGATAAGACATGCTTCCGTCCTATTTATTTCGGCGGCCGAGGCCGTTCGCCCTCCAGGCGGATGTTCAAGGCAAAAGGTGATAGGTGTAGCCGCGCCGCTGTGCGGCGCGCCGGCGCAGCCCCCTGGGAGCGCGGCCGGCTTGCCCTTCGAAGCCGCTTCGGCGAAGAATGGGTCCCGGCCGCTCCGGCAGTGCAGCCGCGTTGCTATGCGGCGCGCTTCGCCGCGCCGCATACGG
>JAAZAB010000229.1 GCA_012514555.1 Lentisphaerota bacterium | reverse complement strand
TGTCGTTATCGCCATCGGGATCGCTATCGTTCCTGTCGCTTTCTTTGTCTTTCGATCCCGATTTCGATAGCGATAGCGATTTCGATTCCCCCCGAGCCCAACTCAAAACCCAAAACTTCTTCCCTTGTTGGATATTGGATATTCGCTCTTTCCAGGATGAACAGGGGCCTGCCCCGTCCGCCCGTTGACTCACGGGCAGAAGACACCAGAGGAGTGTAGGTTTTATAGGGGGTGTTGACTTCCCCCGGCCGGGTCACTACACTTGCCGCGCAATTCATGAAGCGGACCGTCATAACCATAGACCATGACAAGTGCAACGGCTGCGGCCTGTGCATACCCGGCTGCCCGGAAGGCGCCATTAAGATCATTGACGGCAAGGCCCGGCTGGTAAGCGACCTCCTGTGCGACGGGCTTGGCGCGTGCCTGGGGCGCTGCCCGGAAAACGCCATTTCAGTTGAGGAGCGCGAAGCCGGGGACTACGACGAGCGCAAGGTCATGGCCAACATTGCCGTGCAAGGGGCCAACACGATAGGCGCGCACCTCGCGCACCTGGAGGCGCACGGCCAGTCAGCGTATCTCGCCCAGGCAATGGCTTATTTGAAGGAAAACGGGATACCCATCCCGGCGCAGGCGAAGCCGCCAGGCTGCCCGGGCAGCCGCGCAACGGCGTTTGAAAAAACGCAACATTCGGCGCCGGCCGGCGGGGGCGAATCGCAGCTCACGCACTGGCCGATCCAGCTTCGGCTCGTATCTCCGCGCGCGGCGCATTACAGGGGCTGTGATTTGCTGCTGGCTGCCGATTGCTCGGCCTTTGCGTCCGGCGCTTTCCACGGCGTATATCTCAAGGGCAGGAAGCTGGCGATCGCCTGCCCAAAGCTTGACGGGGACCAGGACGTTTATGTCGAAAAGATAACGGCGCTTATAGACGATGCCGGGATAAAATCGCTCACCGTGCTGATCATGCCGGTTCCCTGCTGCGAAGGGCTTCTGCGCATGGCCCAAAAAGCAGCCGCGCAGGCAGCGCGCAAGATCCATATAAACTGCCTGGTGGTGGGTATTGACGGCACGCCGCGCGCCTCATCCGGTTCGGAAGTTTGACGGACAGCCATCATCGCTTTTGACGCGCCATGCAAATCGAGCCGCGCAAAGAACTTGTGCTCTGGTATGACGGCCCCGCCTCGGATTGGACCGGGGCGCTGCCGGTCGGCAACGGCAGAATGGGCGCAATGGTTTTCGGCCGCGTTAATTCGGAGGAAATCCAGCTCAATGAGGAAACGGTCTGGGCCGGGCGATACATCAACCGCTCGAACCCGCGCGCGCTCGCCGCACTCCAGCGCGTGCGCAGGCTCATGTTCACAGGCAGGAACGAGGACGCCGCCAGGCTTGCCGGAGAAACCATGCTTGGCATCCCCCGCGGCATCGATTCCTACCAGCCGCTCGCCTCCCTGCTGATCGACTTCATGCCTGAAGGCGGGGGCGGCGCCATGCAATACCGGCGCGAGCTCGATCTGCGTTCGGGCATAGCCGGCGTCAGCTATTCAAGGCCGTCGTGGCCGGAAAACATCCAGGTCGCGCGCGAGGTTTTCGCATCATTCACACACGGCGTCGTCGCTGTGCGCATCGCGGCCGGGGGCAAAGGCCGGATCAGCGTACGCCTGCGCCTCGACCGCGCGCAGGACACGCTGGAATGCCGCGCGACCGGCGACAGGCTGGCGCTGGCCGGGCGCCTGGGCAGACAGGGCCTTCATTACAGGGCAGAAGCCGCGGTCAGCGCGGAAGGCGCGGAAATCCGCAATCACGGCAACTCTCTCTCCGTCGAAGGCGCCGCCGCGATAACCGTGCTCATTGCCGGCGCCACCAGCTATGCCGGGCCAAGAGACTATTCCGCCGACCCGGCCCGCAAGTGCCGGCAAATGCTCAAAGCCGCCTCAAGCCTGCCATACGCGGAGCTCCGCGCAAGGCACGTCAAGGCGCACTCGGACTGGATGGGCAGGGTCGAGCTCGATCTCGGCGGAAAAGCGGCCGCAGCCGCCCCTACGGACCGGCGCCTCGCCGGATTGCGGGCGGGCGGCGCGGACAACGGCCTGCTCGAGCTGTATTTCCAGTACGGGCGCTATCTCCTGCTCGGCTCGTCGCATCCGGAAAGCCGCCTGCCCGCCAATCTCCAGGGCATCTGGAATCATTGCTTCAAAGCCCCGTGGAACGCCGACTTCCACACCAACATCAACATCCAGATGAACTACTGGCCGGCCGGGCCGGCCAACCTTTCGGAGTGCGAAGCGCCGCTCTTCAGGTGGATGAAGGACTGCCTGGCTGAAGGCGGGCGCATCGCAAGAAAGCACTATGGCTGCCGCGGCTGGGTGATGCATCACCTATCCGACCCGTTTGCCTGCGCCGCGCCCATGGACGGGGTCTGGGGCATCTGGCCCATGGGCGCGGCGTGGCTGGCGCTTCACCCCTGGGAGCATTTCGCCTTCACGCAGGACCTGGATTTCCTGCGCCACACCGGCTGGCCAATCATGAAGGGCGCAGCCCTGTTCTGCCTGGACTTTTTGGTCGAGGCGCCGGCCGGAACGCCTTTCGCCGGCAGGCTGGTCACCTGCCCGTCGCACTCGCCGGAGAACAGGTTCCGAAAAAAGGACGGCGCCGAATCCCTGTTCACCTACGGCGCCACCATGGACCTCATGATCATCCGGAACCTCTTCAACAACTGCCTGCG
Source organism: Lentisphaerota bacterium (assembly GCA_012514555.1). Taxonomy (GTDB): domain Bacteria; phylum Verrucomicrobiota; class Kiritimatiellia; order JAAZAB01; family JAAZAB01; genus JAAZAB01. The sequence goes on along the minus strand of JAAZAB010000229.1, from coordinate 2,106 downwards.
CGCCCTCGAAATCGTCAAAAACCCGGCCGAGGCCGCATTCGGGCGCAAACTCGAAAAAGCGCTTTCGCGCCTGGCCCCGGTTCAAATCAGCGCGCGCACCGGCCGAATCCAGGAGTGGATAGAGGACTATGACGAGCCGGAGCCGGGACACCGCCACATGTCGCACCTATTCGGGCTCCATCCCGGCGACCAGATAACGCAAAGCCGGGAACCGGCGCTCTTCGCGGCCGCGGGCAAAAGCCTGGAAGGCCGGCTCGCCAGGGGCGGCGGACACACAGGCTGGAGCCGCGCCTGGATCGTCAATTTCCAGGCCCGCCTTCTGGACGGAGCCGGGGCTCTGGATAACCTGCGCCTGCTCCTGGCCAGAAGCACCCTGCCCAACCTCTTCGACGACCACCCGCCATTCCAGATCGACGGCAACTTCGGCGGCTGCGCCGGCATTGCCGAAATGCTGCTCCAGAGCCATGAGGGCTTTCTCAGAATCCTGCCGGCGCTCCCGCCGGAATGGAAGACTGGCAGCGCCAGGGGCCTGCGCGCAAGGGGCGGCTTCACTGTCGATCTTGCCTGGCGCGATTCCCGGCTCGCGAAAGGCGCCATTAAAGCGGATTCCGCTGGCATCTGCCGCCTGTCCGCAAGCCGCCCGCTCCTGGTCCGGCATGAAGGAAAGGCCGTGCCCACCAGGAACGAGGGAGCCTTTATCTCCTTCGCGGCAGAGGCAGGGAAGGAGTACAGCTTTCACGCCTCACATTGCGCGCATCACTAATGCACGCGTCAAGAAACTGAGAGAAAATGAAAACCGCTGCGACCCTGATTGCCGTCCTGCTTGGATGCATGAGCTGCCCGGCCTATATCATGCGGGATTGGGGCGGAGCCGGGTTCCAGCCGGTTCCCGGAGATTATGACGGGGACGGGACTGCCGATTTCTGCGTGTACCACCGGGATTCCGGGGGCTGGTACGCGCTCTCGGCCCAGTCAAATGTCCTGGCGTGGGCCTTCCTGTGGGGCGGCCGGGGCGCGGCGCCCGCCGCCGGCGATTTTGACGGCGACGGCTCATCGGATTTCGCCGTATATTTCGAGGCAAGCGGGAAATGGTATGCCTACTCCCCGGCGCAGACGTCGGTGGTGACGTGGGCATTCGCGTGGGGCGGGATTGGAAGCATCCCGGTTGCCGCGGACTATGACGGGGACGGCGTCAGCGACATGGCGGTCTACAACGAGCAAGGCGGCCAGTGGTGGGCGTGGCCCTCGACGGAATCGGCAACCGCCACGGCGGGCGACACGAACGCTTTCCGCGCCGCCCTGGAAAGCGCCGGCTTCATTGTGGCACAGGGCACGGTCACCAACGTTGACGTGATCGGATTGTTCAACGCCGGGATCACGCCAAGCTGCTACGGGAACAACGCCGATACGCCCTACTGCGCGATCAAGCTGCCCAACGCGCCGGGGCAAACGGTGTCGAACACCCTGCCATGGACCTTCCGGCTCAACCCGGACGAGGCCATCGTGCTGGTCGGCCGGACGCCGCCGGATGTCCTCTATTACAGCTATCGCAGCTACCTGGCGCTGCGTTACTTCCCCGCGTCCGGCGCGCGCTCGCGCGTGTTCGGGAGCATGGGCGACGCCATCAACAACTTCACGATTCGCACCTCGGGCACGCCCAATGGCAACCCCGGCAATGCGTATGAGAAGGACACCATCGTCATCTTCACCCCCGACAGGGGAATTGACGCGCGCATTCGCGCGGCCGCGGGCTCGGCCGGCTTCTCCGACTCTCTCATCAATACCGACATTATTCCCGTGACCCTCGCCCGGCTCGGAATGGGCGCCGATGCCGACGAGCTCACGGTGCTGCACCGGACAACCTATTTCGCCGACACAAACGCGGGCGCGCAGTACATGGCCGACATGAGCTCCGCCATCCAGCTCTGGCGCGTCACGCCCGTGTCATCACCCGCCCCGGACCCGTTCCCCATGCCTGAGCTCAGGGTGCGCGGCACGGGAACCACCGAGTACGACCTGAACGACACGCTCGAAGAGCTTCGAGACGCCATCCTGGCCGCGCACGCCGGCATGGATGCAACGCAGCTTGTCACCAGCGTTTTTATC